>DATCRO010000775.1:0-2825 GCA_036569025.1 Burkholderiaceae bacterium | reverse complement strand
GCTGGCCGGCACGCCCGTGCCGGCGCTCTTCTGGCTGGCGGGGCTGACGTCCACCGAGGAGACCTTCGCGATCAAGGCCGGCGCGCAGCGCGTGGCGTCCGAACTCGGGCTGATGCTCGTCACGCCCGACACGAGCCCGCGCGAGACCGGCGTGCCGGGCGCCGACGAGCACTGGGACTTCGGCCACGGCGCGGGCTTCTACCTGAACGCCACGCGCTCGCCGTGGGCCGCGCACTGGCGCATGGAAAGCTACGTCACGCACGAGCTGCCCGAGGTCATCGCCGCCAACTTCCGCTGGCGCCGCGAGGCGCTCGGGTTGTTCGGCCATTCGATGGGCGGCCACGGCGCGCTGACGCTGGCCCTGCGCCACCCGGGGCTGGCCGGCAGCGTGTCGGCCTTCGCGCCGGTGGCTGCGCCCACGCATTGCCCCTGGGGCATCAAGGCGTTCGCGAACTATCTGGGCGAGGACAGCGCGGCCTGGGCCGCGCACGACGCCACCGAGCTGGTGAAATCAGGCGCTCGCGCGCCGGCGCTGCTGGTCGACCAGGGCCTCAGCGACAAGTTCCTGGACGAGCAACTGAACATCGACCGCTTCGAGGCCGCCTGCCGGGAGGCCGGCCAATCGCTGACGCTGCGCCGCCACGAAGGCTACGACCACGGCTACTTCTTCATCGCGAGCTTCATCGAGGATCACCTGCGGTTCCACGCGGATGCGTTGGCCAGCCTGGGCCGTAGGGCGGGTCAGCCGCAGGCGTGACCCGCCGTTCGTCGGCGCACTGATCCCTCTCTGCGGCCAAGAACGCCGGGCCTCCGGACGCGGGGAGGTGGCGGGTCAAGCCCGCGGCCAACCCGCCCTGCCAGGCATCCCCGCGCCTCACGCACGCCGGCGCCCGCGCCAGCCGACGGCCAAGCCGGCCAGCATGAAGACCGCCGCCTCGGCCAGCAGGCGGATGCCGCGATCCCAGGACGACAGTGCCGCGGACTCGGCGCCCTTCTCGCTGCGCACGAACTGCTCGCGTGCGCGCATCTCGTCGGCGGACGGCTGGAACGGCGTGCGGGTGCCGGAGGCCTGGACGACGTCGGCGTGGTCACCCTGGAACAGGTAGGCGATGCGCGCGGCTTCGGTGCTGGCCAGCGTGCGCGCCTCGGGCGACGATGCCGCCTTCTCCCAGCCACCGGCGGGCTCGCGGCCATGCAGCCCGATCTGCGCCATCTTCTCGACCTGCAGCGTCCGCACCTGCTTGATGACGCTCATGTTGAGCCAGGCATCGCCCACCGGCAGCACGAGCCCGAGCGCCACCATGAGCGCCGGCGTGCGCGACATGCCGTCACGCGCCAGTCGCCGGCACCCCGCGAACACGACCAGCAGGGCGATACCGACGAGCGCCTCTTCGGCCACGAGTTCGAGCCAGACAATCCATTGAGTCATCGATCAGGCGCCTTCCGCATTCCCATTCAAGAAGGCGCGATTGTCGGGCGCTTTCGGCCCGACGGCGGACGCGGGCCTCGCCCCGAAGTGGCGGCCGCGTCGGCCAGGCGGGCGGTCAGTGGCCCGCCACCACCGTGATCAGCCGCACCATCCGCGTCTGCGCGCGGCGCAGCGCGGACGGGCGCACCAGCGACACCGCCTTGTGATGCATCGCGCGCCAGCCCGCCAGGGCGACGCCCGACAGGCTCATGGATTGGTGGGACAGCCACGCCGACATGACGACTCCTTCACGGGCACTCGCGCGCCCACACGACCAGACAAGCGAACAGCAACGACAGGAGCACCGTCAGCGCATACACCGCGCCGGGCGAGACGAGGAAACGTGCCATCACGCCGCCCCATCGCCAAGGGCCTCGCGTTCGCCAGGGCCAGGCAGGAGATTGAGAGAGTGCCGGACGTCCATGGCGAGCGCGAGATCGAAGCCATCACGGATACTGTATGAATGAACAGTCTACGTGATCCCGGCGCCAATGCAAGCCCCTGGCGCCAGCGGTGTGTTTCAATCCACAGTGCCGCGTCGGCGGGCCAGGGACGAGCCTATTCCGGGGTGCCGAGGTTCGTCTTGACCCGGGTCAGCAACGCGACGAGCTGGGCCTGCTCCGCCGCGCTCAGTCCGTCGACGGCGCGTTCGTTGAGCACGCGCGCCTCGGCGTGCAGCGCCTGCTGCACCGCGTGGCCCGCGGCGCTGAGCCGCAGGCGCACGCTGCGGCGATCGCCGGCGTCCGGTTGGGCGTCGAGCAGGCCGCGCTCGCGCAGGCCCTTGACCAGCTTGGCCAGCTGCGCCTTGTCGCGGCCGCTGTGGACGACCAGGTCGCTCAGCGTCGCGCCCTGGTGGCGCGCGAAGAACGCCATCACCTTGCTCTCCATGTGCGTGACGTCGTGCGCGTTGTCGCGCAGCACCTGGTACTGCGTCGAGCGGAACTGGTGCATCACCGTGTGGACGAGGTCCATCACGGCCTCGGCCGGCGACCCGGGGCCAGAACCCACATGGTTGACATTGTCTACTTTTTTCCACATGATTGGATGACATTGTCAACCAAATCGAACGATCCCGCCATGAACGCTCCCACCGCCCTGCGCGGCGTCGAACGCGTGCGCCACGAACTCAAGCGCCGCGAACTGACGGTGCAGGCCGTCGAGGCCGTCACGCCGCACTTCCGGCGCATCACGCTCGTGGACGACTCGCTGTCGGACTTCGTCAGCGCGTCCTTCGACGACCACGTCAAGGTCTTCGTCGGCGAGCGTGATGCGACGAAAGTGCGGGCCAAGGGCCTCGACGGCCTTCACCGTCAGCTCGCGGCGCTTGAGTTCGTGGCGCACGCGTTCGACGCGGCGC
>DATCRO010000774.1:0-3656 GCA_036569025.1 Burkholderiaceae bacterium | reverse complement strand
CGCGACCGTCTTCATGGACCGCAGCCTGCGCATCACGCGCTACACGCCGTCGGCGGTCGAGCTGTTCAACCTGATCCCGACCGACGTCGGTCGGCCGCTGTCGGACCTGAGCAACCACCTGAGCTACCCCGAGCTCGATGCCGACGCGCGCCGCGTGCTGAGCAGCCTGGTGCCGCTCGAGCGCGAGGTCAACGACGCGCGCCAGCACTGGTTCCTGGTGCGCATGCTGCCGTACCGCGTCGGCGAGGACCGCATCGCAGGCATCGTGCTGACGCTGGTGGACATCACCGAGCGAAAGCAGAACCAGGAGGCGCTGCGGGTGTCCGAGCAGCGCTTCGGCGCGATCGCCGACAAGGCCGCCGTCGGCGTGCTGCAGGCCTCGGAGGCGGGCGACATCACGTTCTCCAACCGCTACATGAGCCGGCTGCTGGGCTATGGCGAAGGCGAGCTGATCGGCAAGCCGATGCGCGAGCTGGTGCATCCCGACGACCGCGCGGAGTCGGACGCCCGGCTGGCGCGCCTGCGCGAGCAGGGCAGCTGCGAGATCGAGAAGCGCCTGCTGTGCCGCGACGGCCGCGTGCTGTGGGTGCACAACAGCGTCTCGTGGCTCCAGACGCAGCCGGGCGAGCCGGCCGAGGTGCTGGTCGTGTGCCTGGACATCAGCGTGCGCAAGCAGGCCGAGGACGCGCTGCGCGCGAGCGAGGAACGGCTGCGCCTGATGATGGACAACGCGACCGAGTACGCGATCCTGTCGCTCGACTCCAACCACCGCGTCACGTCGTGGAGCGTGGGCGCGCAGCGCCTGCTGGGGTGGTCCGAGGACGAGATCATCGGCCAGCACTACGACAAGATCTTCGGCACCGACGAGCGCGCCGGCGATGTGCCGCGCAGCGAGGCCGAGACGGCGCTGGCCAAGGGCTGGGCGAGCGACGAGCGTCCGCTGCAGCGCAAGAACGGCGAGCGCTTCTGGGCCAGTGGCGTGATGATGCCGATGCGCGACCATCGCGGCGACGTCGTGGGCTTCGTCAAGATCCTGCGCGACCAGACGGCCGACCGCCAGAGCCGCGACGAACTCGCGCGCAGCCGCGCCGACCTGGTCGACGCGCTGTCGCAGAACGAGCAGGCGCGCGACCAGCTGCAGGCGGCCGACCTCGCCAAGGACCGCTTCCTGGCGGTGCTGTCGCACGAGCTGCGCAACCCGCTCGCCTCCATCGCCAACGCCACGGACGCGCTGCAGGCCGCAAGCCGCCTGACGCCCGTCGACCGGGGCCGCGCCCAGCTCACGCTGCGCTCGCAGGTGGAGGCGATGCGCGCGCTGCTGGACGACCTGCTGGACGTCTCGCGGCTGCGCTTCGGCCGGCTGGCGCTCAAGAAGCAGGACGTGACGCTGCGCTCCATCGTCGAGACCGCGCTGGACACCTCGCGCGCGCTCGCCGACCGGCGCGGCCACACGCTGACCGTGCGCCTGCCCGACGAGGAGATCATGCTCAACGCCGATCCCACGCGCATGGGCCAGGTGCTGTCGAACCTGCTGATCAATGCGGCCAAGTACACCGACGAGGGCGGTCACATCGAGCTGCGCGCCAGCGTCGAGGGCGGCCAGTGCCGCATCGAGGTGGCCGACGACGGCAAGGGCCTCGACGAGGCCGCGCGGCGTTCCATGTTCGAGATGTTCTGGCGCGCCAGCGAGTTCGACGTCGGCAGCGGCCAGGGCATGGGCATCGGGCTGTCGGTGGCGCGCAGCGTGGTGCAGATGCACGACGGCACGATCGCCGCCGAGAGCGACGGCCCGGGCAAGGGCACCACCATCGTCATCACCCTGCCGCTGGGGCACCCCGCGGCACCGTCGGCGCCGGCGGCGGCCAGCCCCGCGCCGGGTCCCGCCCTGCCGCACGTCGAGCGCCGCCGCCACGTGGTGGTGGCCGACGACATCGAGGACGTCGCCTGGGCGCTCTCGGCCGCGCTGCAGGCCTGGGGCCACGACGTCGCCACCGTGGCCGACGGCAACGCCTTGCTCGAGCAGGTGGAGCGCGATCGGCCCGAGGTCGCCATCATCGACCTGGGCATGCCGGGGCTCGGCGGCCACGAGGTGGCGCAGCGCCTGCGCGCCACGGAGCACGGGCGCGGCATGCTGCTGGTGGCCGTCACGGGCTGGGGTGGCGACGGCGATCGCGAGCGCTCGCTCAAGGCCGGCTTCGACGCGCACCTGGTCAAGCCGGTGTCCGTCGAGTCGCTCTGCGCCTTGATCGACGGCTGGAACCCCTGAGAAGCTGCGAAGCTTGGCGGGGAGCGCCGCCGCGCGCGTCGGGCGGGCGCGATTCGCGCTCCTTGTCCCCGCTGCCCGACCGCGGTGGCCCGTCCGGCCGTTCTGCGTCGAGCTCGCCGGGCGCCGGTTCGGGCGGAGAGGGCTCGACCGGCGGCACGGCGCCGGGCGGGCGGGGCGGGTCGGACATGGGCGTCTCCTCGGGCCGTGGGCCAACCGTAGCGGGGCAAGTCGCGCGCCGGTGGGACGCCGCATCGCGGAATGTCCGATCGACATACCTGGTTAGGTATTTCGCTTGCTGCCCGCCCTGTGACGCTTCGGCGTCCTTGCAAAGCCGGCACGGGGCCGGCGGTCAACCTCCAGGAGCATCTCCATGACCTCGCAACAAGGCAGCAACTCTGGCCAGCAGAAGCAGCAGGAACAGTCGTCCGGTTCGTCGAGCCGCAGCCAGCAGGGCGGCGGCAGCAAGCAGTCGGGCAACCAGGCCAGCGACCGCCAAGGCAGCCGTGGCGGCAGCAGCGAACAGCATTCGAACGCCGGCAAGCAGAGCCACAAGAACGAGCGCTGAGTCGCGCGAGCGATCGCTCGAGGCGGGCCCCGCGGGGCCCGTCGTCCTTTCAGCGCGGGGCCGGGACGCTGGCGGAACGACTCGGGTGGCCGGTGCGCGACGAGGCCGGCAGGAGCCGCAGGACGAGCGGAACCGGTTCCAGTGCCGAAACAAGTCGTTTCTCGTTCTGAGCTTGCCGTTCAAGGCATTTGTCGGAGAACGGGATGGCCGCGCCGAGAAGGCGCATGTCCCGGAATGGACGGAGCGTTCGCGACGGGAGATCTTCGCGTCGCGTCCAGTCGCGCGCCGAAGCCGGCGCTGCGCGTCGCCCGCCTAGCGGCCGGCGTTGTTGACGTCGTAGTCGAAGGCGCGGCGGCCGGCGTGCGGCAGCGCTTCCTGGGCACTGCGCCAGGCGTGCAGCGTGCAGGACACCGCGGCGCCGAGCACGACCGCGCACCAGGCGGCAACCGCCCACCAGGCGCCCTGGGAGCCGCGGACCGCGTAGCCGATTGCCGCAAATCCGGGCGTCAGCAGCAGCGGGGCGATGTTCAGTCGGGGTCGGTACGTGCCAAACACCCTGGCCTTGGACATGGAGGGGCTCCTTGCCGGTCGTTTCAACGAGTGTGCCGGGTTTGGCAACTGTCATGCCGGTGACTTGTTTCGAGATGTATCCCGCTGTGCCGATTTCGTTGCGGCCAAGCGGTGTCATCACGGCATTTGTCACGGTCCGACGAGCAGCTCCGTCACCACCGGCCGGTGCTCCGACCCTTCGCGTCCACCCGGCGCCGCGGAACGCACGCCGATGTCCGGGCTGACCAGCACGTGGTCGATGCGCAGGAAGCTGAA
>DATCRO010000773.1:0-2958 GCA_036569025.1 Burkholderiaceae bacterium | reverse complement strand
CAGCATCACCGCGTCCATGTCGTGGCCGGGCGCCGCGTGGATCTGCCATGCGGTCTCGCCCAGCGTGATCGCCTCGCCGGGCACCAACGCGCGATCCGCGACGAAGCGCGGGCAGGGTTGGTCGGTCAGGCGGTAGCTCAGCGCGTCTTCGTCCCAGCGTCCGACCGCGGCCATGCTGGGCGACGGGATCCAGGTCTCGATGTCGCCGCGCGCCTGCAATGCCGCGTTGCCGCCGCAGTGGTCGGAGTGCAGGTGCGTGTTGACGATGCGCCCGAGCGGCGCGCCGTCCAGGGCGTGGGCGAGCAGGGCCTGGGTCTGCTCGGCATGCGCGCTGAATCCGGTGTCGACGACCGTCGCGGGCGTCGGCCCGGCGGCGTGGAAGACGGCCTGGTTGGCCGACAGCCAACCGCGTTCGAGCACGCGCAGGCCGAGGGTCTCGAGCAGCCGCGACGTGGCGCTGCCCGGCCCGGTGGTGACTTCCCGGCGCATCGAGGCTGGCAGTGGAGCGGGCGACGAGGCGACAGGCACGATGCGGGCGAGGGAACCTTCAGGATGTCGGAGAACGCAGTTCGCGCCGCAGGATCTTGCCGACGTTCGACTTCGGCAGTTCGTCCCGGAATTCGATGTGCTTCGGACGCTTGTACGCCGTGAAATTCTCGCGGCAATACGCGGCGATGTCCTCCTCTGCCAGCGCGGGATCGCGCCGAATGACGAACAACTTCACGGCCTCGCCCGATCGTTCGTCAGGCACGCCGATCGCGGCGCATTCGAGCACGCCCGGATGCAGGTTCACGACCTGCTCGATTTCATTTGGATACACGTTGAAGCCGGACACCAGGATCATGTCCTTCTTGCGATCGACGATGCGCACATAGCCCTGTTCGTCCATGATGCCGATGTCGCCCGAGCGGAAGAAGCCGTCGTCGGTCATCACCTTGGCCGTCTCGTCCGGACGCTTCCAGTAGCCGGCCATCACCTGCGGGCCGCGGATGCAGATCTCGCCCGCGGTGCCGGCGGGCACGTCCACGCCGTCGTCGTCGCGGATCGCGATGTCGGTCGACGGGATCGGCAGGCCGATCGTGCCCGTGAACTCGCGCTTGTCGAGGCGGTTGCTGGTGGCCACCGGCGAAGTCTCCGACAGGCCGTAGCCCTCGACCACCGGGCAGCCCGTGATCGACAGCCAGCGTTCCGCCGTCGCCTGCTGCACGGCCATGCCGCCGCCGTTGGAGACCACCAGCTCGGAGAAGTCGAGCCTGGCGAATTCCGGGTCGTTGGCCAGCGCATTGAACAGCGTGTTCACGGCAGGGAACATGTTGACCTTGTAGGCCTTGAGCGTCTTGATGAAGCCGGGGATGTCGCGCGGGTTCGGCACGAGGATGTTCATCGCGCCCAGGCGTGCGCCGAACATGTAGCAGATGGTCAGCGCATAGATGTGATAAAGCGGAAGAGCGCACACGATGGACAGCGGCTTGTCGCCCAGCTGCTCGAACATCGGCTTGAACCAGGCCTCGCTCTGCAGGATGTTGGCCACGACGTTGCGATGCAGCAGCGTCGCGCCCTTGGACACGCCGGTGGTGCCGCCCGTGTACTGCAGGAACGCGATGTCGTCGCCCGCCAGCGCCACCGGCTGCAGGCTCAGCCGCGTGCCTTGCGCGACCGCCATGTTGAAGCGCGTGACGCTGCGGCCGTCGTCCAGCGGCAGGCGGAATTCGGGCACCATCTTCTTGACGTGGCGCAGCACGAAGTTGACGAGCTGCCCCTTCGTGAAGCCCAGCATGTCACCCATCGCTGCCAGCACGACGTGTCGCACGTCGGTCTGCGCGAGCACCGTCTCGAGCGTGTGCGCGAAGTTCTCGAGCACGATGATGACGGTCGCCCCGGCATCCTTGAGCTGGTGCTGCAGCTCGCGCGCCGTGTACAGCGGGTTCACGTTGACGACGACGCCGCCCACGCGCAGCACGGCGCCGATCGCCACCAGGTACTGCGGCACGTTGGGCATCATGATGGCCACGCGGTCGCCGCGCCGCACGCCCTTGGCCTGCAGCCAGGCGCCCAGCGCGCGCGAGCGCTCGTCGACGTCGCCGTAGCTGAAGCGCACGCCCATGCAGGCGGCGGCATGGCGCTTCGCATGCTTGGTCCACGACTCCTCGAGCAGCGGCACCAGCGATGCGTAGGTGTCGACCGCGACGGTGCCGGGTACGCCGGGCGGGTATTGCGTCAGCCAGGGACGCGGCGGAGTGAGGGCGGCGGATGCGATGGCGTCGTTCATGACTCCGGATTTTCGTCCACCGGGACGCCGCCGCACCCCGGGAAACCGGCTATGGCAACTGGGCCAGCGGGTCGTCCGACGCCGGAGAACCTGTCGCGGCCGCGACAGCGGCGGGCTCGAACAGGCGCAGGACCAGCGCGGTCTCGCGTGCCTCGATCGTGGCGAGGAACTCGCGCGCGCCCCGCATCGCACCGAACGCATCGAAGCCGGCTTCGAGGAACGCCTGCAGCGATCCCAGGTCCGCGGCGCGCGCCGGGCCGCGCATGGCCTTCAGGCTGGTGCGCAGGACGAGACTGCGGGTGTGGCGATCGAGCGACCCGCCGACGCGCATCACCAGCTCGAGCTGGCGCAGGCGGCTCGACGGCTCGCCCGTCGCCTGCCAGGCGCGCACGTAGCTCGCGCGGGAAGGCGCCTCGCCGTGGAGATGTCCGGCCATCGTGGAGTCGAGCCGTTCGGACAGCGCATGCACTTCGGCCAGCGCCTCCACCGTCTCGACGATGTCGTCCGGGAACAGCCGCACGAGGGCGGGCACGATGCGGCCGAACTGCGCGTCGCGCTGCGCGAAATCCTGTGGGCCGTACAGCTCGTCGACGAAGAAGCGCGCCGCGCGGCCGTAGCGTGCGTGCTCGAACAGGTCGACGTGCGTGCGCTCGAAGCGCGCCTGCTGGTACGCCTTGACGGCCGCGACG
>DATCRO010000772.1:0-14819 GCA_036569025.1 Burkholderiaceae bacterium | reverse complement strand
CTTCAGGCCCTTGAGGATGGCCACCTGGTCGCCGCGGGTCTCGCCGGTGGTGACGAACGCCTGCTGCACGACGAGGCCCGAGCCCGACGCGGCCGCGGCCGGCGCCGCGGCCGAGCCCACGCCGCTGGCGGCGTTCGCGCGCGCCTGCGCGGCGGCCTCGTCGGCCGTCAGGATGACGAACACCGTCGAGCCGTACGGGTTGTAGGTGACGGCGGTCTGCGGCAGCGTCAGGTAGTGCTTCTTGTCGCCCACCTCGACCGCCGCGTTGGCGAACATGCCCGGCAGCAGCTGGCGCTTCGGGTTGGGCAGCGTCGCCTCGACGACCACGTTGCGCGTCGTCGTGTCCACCTTCGGGCTGATCGCGCTGATCTTGCCGGGGAAGCTCGTTCCGGGGAAGCCGTCGGTGGTCACGTTGACGACCTGCCCGACCGCCAGCTGGCCCACCGACTTCTGCGGCAGGTTGAAGTCGACGTAGACCGGGTCGATCGTCTGCAGCGTCACGATCTTGTCGCCCGGGTTGACGTACTGGCCGGGGTTGACAGTGGTGATGCCCAGGCGGCCCGAGAACGGCGCGCGGATCGTCTTCTTGTCGATGTTGGCGCGCTGCTGGTCGGCCAGCGCGCGCTTGCTCTTGAGATCGGCCGCGTCGGCGTCGACCTGCGCCTGCGCGATGGCCTGCGCCTCGAACTGCGCCTTGTCGCGCTTGAGCACGCTGGCCGCCAGGTCGGCGGCGGCCTCGAGGGCGCCGAGCTGCGCCTTGTCGGCGTCGGCGTTGAGCTCGACGAGCACGTCGCCCTTCTTCACGTCCTGGCCGGACTTGAAGAGGATCTCGCGCACCATGCCCGAGATCTCGGTGGTGACGTCCACGCCGCGCACCGCCACGACGCTGCCGACGGCCGCCAGCGTGGGCTGCCAGTCCTGCGAGCCGACCTTGGTGGCCGTGACCGTCGCCGGCGCCGGCTTGGGCGAGCTGGCGATCAGCTTCTGTATGTGCAGGTAGAAGCCGAAGGCAAGGGCCGCCACCAGCAGCACCACCAGGCCAATCATGATGAGCATCCGCTTCGCCATGTTCTCACTCCAGATTTCGTGTTCGATGTTCTTCGCGGCCGCCGGCGTTCGAAGGGTGCCGGCGGGCGCAGGATTCGTTGTCGGATGTCAGCGTGCGGCCGACGATGCGCCGGCGGCCGAGGCCACGGCATCGGGGGCGTTCCACCAGCCGCCGCCCAGCGCCCGGAACAGCGCCGCGGTGTCGGTGAAGCGGGCCGCGCGCGCCTGCACCAGCGCGACGCGCGTGGACAGCGCCGTGCGCTGCGCGTCGAGCGAGGCCAGGTAGCTGACGGCGCCCAGCTGGTACTGGCGCTGCACGAGGCCCAGCGCCTCGTTGGACAGGCGCTCGGCGTCCGCGTTGGCCTGCACGGCCTGGGCATCGGTGTCGATCGCGCGCAGCGCGTTGGCCACGTCGAGGAACGCGTTGAGCACGGTCGACTGGTACTGCGCCTGCGCGGCCTCGTACGCGGCTTCGGACGCACGCTTCTTCGCCCGCAGCGCGCCGCCGTTGAAGATCGGCTGCACCAGGCCCGCGGCCAGCGACCAGCCGGTGGTGCCCGTGTCGAACAGCTTGTCGAGCTTGAGGCTCTCGCGATCGACGCCGGCGCTCAGCGTGATCTGCGGATACAGCGCCGCGGTGGCGACGCCGATCTGCGCGCTCGCCTCGTGCAGCTGCGCCTCGGCGGCGCGCACGTCGGGGCGCTGGCGCACCAGCGCGGACGGCACGCTCAGCGGCAGCTCGCGCGGCAGCACGAGCGTGTCGATGTCGAAGGTCGGCAGGCCGGCGTCGCCGGGCAGGCGGCCGGCCAGCACGGCCAGCTGGTGGCGCGTCTGCGCGAGCGCCTTCTCGAGCGCGGGCAGCTGCGCCTGCGACTGCGCGATGAGCGTCTGCTGCTGCAGCGCCGCGGAGCGCCCGACGGCGCCCAGCTCGACCTGCCGGGAGATGACCTTGAAGGAGGCCGTCTCGTTGTCGATGACCTCCTGCGTGGCCTTGACCTGCGCCCGCAGCGAGGCTTCCTGGATCGCCGTGGCCACGACGCTGGAGGTCAGGCTCAGCCACGTGCTCTCGACCTGGTAGCGCTGGACGTCGATCGCCGCGCGCACGCCTTCGAGCTCGCGCCGGTTGCCGCCGGCGATGTCCAGGGTGTACGACAGGTCGAGCCCGGCCTGGAAGAGGTTGGACGTGGTGCCGGCCGGCACCTGCGGCGACTGCGCGAGCGCCTGGCGCTGGCGCGCCGCGCTCAGCTGGCCGGTGACCGACGGGAAGACCTTCGAGCCGTAGTCGGCGCGGTAGTTCTCCTCGGCCTGGCGCAGCGTCGCCTGGGCCGCGGCGACGGTGGGGCTGTGCTGCAGCGCCGACTGCACGAGCGCATTGAGGGCCGGCGACTGGAACGCCTCCCACCAGCTGGCCGAGATGTCCTGGCCGTCGACGAAGCGCTGCGGCACGTAGGCCGGGCTGGGGCTGCTGGCAGCCATCGCCGGGAGGGGGGCGGGCGTGTACGGGTGGCTCGCGTCGACGACCTGCGGCGCGTCGGGCGCGTGGAAGTCGGGGCCGACGGCGCACGCCGACAGGGCCAGGCCGACGGCGATGCTCGAGGCGGTGGTGCGCCAGGGCGGACGTCGGACGATGTTGTTGATCATTCCTGCTCCTCGGTATTCAGGCGCGTCGCTGCCTGTGGGCGCGACGGTCAGCGGGGCATGGTAGTCGGGTTTTCCCGCCTGCCAGCTATTCCCCTACGCAACTACTGCCTAAGCAAATAATGCCGGCACGTCTTTTGATTTTGTGGACAAAAAGGCTTGACGCTCGATCGGGGCCGGCGCTTGACGTTAACACCGCCTTACAGCGCCAGCCGCCGGCTCCGCGACGAACGACGGGTCCGGCACCTCGAACTCCTGCTTCGACGAACGCGATGGGCCGGAATCGACAATCCCGCGCGAAAAAGAGACTCGAGGCGACCGGAGCGGCCCGTGAATGGCGCAGCCAGCCAGCGCGGCAGCATGCGCCGGCCCGGCTTACTGGCCCCTTTCGATGGGCCCGCGTTGTCAGGCGATGTTCAGGTCGACGGAGGCCGGAGGGGCGAGGCGCCCCATCGCTGAACGGGGGATGACGGCCTCTCCACGCGACTGACGGCACGGGCCAGGCCCGCGGCGCGCTTCAGTCGCGCGTGGCCTTGCGCCGCAGGCAGTCCAGGTACTGGTGGCCGTCCGGCGGCAGGCCGCTGCGCTGCGACTGCCAGATCATCTCGCCCAGGCAATCCATCGCCGCATGGTGCGCGTCGTGCAGCGACTGCCGCCGCGCGGCGAGCAACTCGACGGCCTGGCGGATGCCGCTGGGCTGGTCGATGCTGCACTGCTCGCTGATCGTCAGGTGCATCGCCAGGTGCAGGAACGGATTGGTGCGGCCGTCGTCCACCTCGAACACGGCCGCCAGCGCGGCGTCCACGTCGGCGAGGTCGGCGTGGTACTCGGGGTGCTCGGCGATCCATTGCGAGGCGAGGATCTGGATCGGCGACATCGGCGCGCCGCTCCTGGCGAGCGCATGGGTCTCGCAGAAGAAGCGGCGGACGTCGTGCTGGGACGGCTGGAACATGGGGCCGATTGTCGCGCGGATGCGCTTGGGACGCCGCTGAAGCAGCAGGGCAGGGTCAGGTCTTGAACAAACCGGGGTCAGGTCTTGAATGTTGCTACCCCTGGGGGTATCAACATTCAAGACCTGACCCCGCAAGATTCAAGACCTGACCCCGGGTTTGCGCGGCGCGGCGTCGAGCGGGGCGAACGTGACGCGCACGCGCAGGCCGACGCCGCCCTCGCCGTCCAGCAGCTCGGCACGGGCGCCGTGGTGGCTGGCGATGTCGCGCACGATGGACAGGCCCAGGCCGCTGCCGGGGCCGCCGGAATTGCCGCGCTGGAAGCGCTCGAACGCGCGCTCGCGATCGGCCGGCGGGATGCCCGGGCCGTTGTCCTCCACCTCGAGCTGGGCGCAGCCCGCGGCCTCGTGCGACGGGCCGGTGCGGATCGTGACGCGTGCGCCGGCGCCGGCGTAGTTGATGGCGTTGTCCAGCAGGTTGGCGAGCATCTCGCGCAGCAGGAAGCCGTGGCCGTCGACGCGCGCGCTCTCCAGCTCGAAGCCGAGGTCGACGCCAGCGTCCACGGAACGTGCGACCCACTCTTCGGCGGCCTCGGTGGCGATCTGCTTCAGGTCGAAACGCTCCATCGCCGAGTTGTGGCGCACGTGCTCGGCGCGCGCCTGCGACAGCAACTGGTTGGCCAGGCGCGCCGACCGCGTGGTGGCCAGGTGCAGGCGGCGCAGCAGCGCCTCGGTCTGCGGCGGGTGCGATTCCAGCAGCGCGAGTTCGGTCTCCGTGCGCAGGGCGGTCAGAGGCGTGCGCAGCTGGTGGGCCGCATCCGCGATGAAGGCCTTCTCGGCGGCCGACGCCGCGACCACGCGCGCGAACAGGCCGTTGAGCGCCGTCACCAGCGGGGCGACCTCGCGCGGGATGTCGGGTTGGTCGACCGCGCCCAGGTGCTCGGGCGAGCGCTGCTCGATGTCCGTGCTGAGCCGCACCATCGGCCGCAGGCTGCGCGCGATCGCGAGCCAGCCCATCATCGCGAGCACCAGGGCCTCGATCAGCATCGCCGAGGCGGCCGCGGCCGACACGTGCTTGGCCACGCTGCGCCGCTTGTTGAGCGTCTCGGACACCCGTGCCTCGCAGCGGCCGGCGGCGCGATCCGCGGTGGCGGGCACGCAGATCCAGCTGTGCATCGCCACGCGGACGGGGTCGTCTTCCCAGTTGGCGTCGGAGAAACGCCAGTCCACCGGGGCGGGCGGCCCGCCGAGCGTGGCCAGTTCGGGATCGCCGGCGATGACGCGGTTGTCCGGCGCCTGCAGCACCCAGTGCACGACGTCGAAGCGGTCGGCGCGCAGCGCGTAGTCGAGCTCGGGCGACATGGCCATGTCGACGCTGCCGTCGGGGCGGGCCTTGACGAGGCGCTCGATGGCGAGCGCCGTGCCGTCGAGCGAGTGGTCGAGCGAGTCGAGCGCCGGCGCCAGCGCGAGCTTGTAGAACAGGATGGCCGTGGCGGGCACCAGCAGCGCAAGGGGCAGGACGAGCCACAGCACCAGCGATCGGCGGATGCTGGGGCGGGCATCGATCTTCAGCAGGCCGCGCAGGCCGCGGTCGGGGTGTGCGGGAGCGGTCACGGGCATGTCGCGTTCGGCACGCGGGTTCATGCGCCAGTATCGCCCAGTCGAGCAGGGGTCCCGGAACCGGCGCGCCGCGCGGCGCTCAGGCCTCTTCGAGCAGGTAGCCGAAGCCCCGGATGGTGCGGATCTTCAGGCCGGCCGGCTCCAGCTTCGAGCGCAGGCGCGACACGTGCACCTCGATCGCGTTGTCGGAGGTGGTGCCGTCCCAGTTGGAGATCGCCGCGATGATCTGTTCCTTGGCCACGATCTTGCCGGTGCGGCTCAGCATGAACTGCAGGATCGACCATTCGCGGCCGGCCAGCGCCAGCTCCGTCTCGCCGATGTAGGCGCGGCGCGCCTCGAGGTCCATGCGCAGGTTGCCCAGGCTGAGCACGCTGCCGCCGCGCGCCTGGTTGCGGCGCACCAGCGCGCGCGAACGCGCGACGAGCTCGCTCAGTGCGAACGGCTTGACGAGGTAGTCGTCGGCGCCGCTTTCCAGGCCGCGCACGCGGTCCTCGATGGCGTCGCGCGCGGTCAGCATCAGCACCGGCAGGTCCGAGCCCTGCGCGCGCACGCGGCGCAGCGTCTCGAACCCGTCGATGCCGACGAGGCCGACATCGAGTATGAGCAGGTCGTACGGATCCTGGCGGACGGAAACGGCGACGGGCTCGCCGCGTTCGGTGCAGTCGACGACCCAGCCCTGGGAGCGCAGGGCGCGCGCGGTGGAGTCGGAAAGAAGCGGGTCGTCTTCGACAAGAAGGATGCGCACTTGGGGCACTCCGATGGGAGCGATGGGAGGTGGGGTTCGGCGCATCATCGAAGGGCAGGCTCAGGGGTCGCTTAACGATACCTGAGCCCAAGCTTGCGCGCCAGAACCGCGTGCCTCAAGCCTCTGGCGGCCCTTCCCTGGCGGGCGCCACGCGCTCGGCGTCGAGCTCGTCGAACGACTCGTCGCCTTGCGTGGCGTCCCACGTCCTGGCCACCGGCGGATGGTCGAGGCGTTCCTGTGCAAACAGTTGTTCGAGCTGCTGGCGCCCGGCGCGCGCGAGCGAGACCAGCTTGGACTCGTCGCGGAAGTGCGGCGCCATGTCGCGCAGCTGCTGCACGGAGTGGTGGCGGAAGCGCATCGCGAGCGTGCGGGCGCGGTGCGGCTCGTAGCCCATCAGCTCGAGCACGCTGCGGGCGCTGGCGAGCGCGGCGTCCAGCGTCTCGCGCTCGATGAACTTCACGCCGCGTTCGTTGAGCTGGTACCAGTGCTGCACGTTGCGGGCGCGCGCCACGATCGCGAGATTGGGGAAGTTCTCGCGCGCGATGTCCACCAGCTCGAGGCTGGGCTCGATGCCGTCGACGGCCACCACCAGCACGTGCGCCTTCGCGGCGCCGGCGATGCGCAGCAGGTCCAGCCGCGTGGCGTCGCCGTAGTGCACGCCGAAGCCGAACTTGCGCAGCGCCTCGATGGCCTCGGCGTCGTGATCGAGCACCGTCGCCTGGATGCCGTTGGCGTGCAGCAGGCGGCCGATGATCTGGCCGTAGCGGCCGAAGCCCGCGATGATCACCGGCGCGTCCTGCGGCTCGGCCAGCTCGGAGACCTTCGCCCGCGGGCCGAACCGGGCCAGCAGCGGCATCCACCAACGGTCGGCCACCAGGATCAGCAGAGGCGTCAACAGCATCGACAGCGTGATGGACGCGGTCAGGATGCCGGCCTGCGCGCCGTCGATCACCTGCTGGCCCTGCGCGGCCTGCAGCACGACGAAGCCGAACTCGCCGCCCTGCGCGAGCAGCAGCGTGAAGACCGGGCGCTCCAGGCGCGGGATCGGGATGCCGACCTCCATGCCCCACAGCACCAGCGTCTTCACGGCGAGAAAGCCCACGACGATGGCGGCCACCTGCCACGGGTTGTGCAGGACGACGCCCAGGTCGATGCCCATGCCCACCGCGATGAAGAACAGCCCCAGCAGCAGGCCCTTGAACGGCTCGATGTCGGTCTCGAGCTCGCGCCGGTACTCGCTCTCGGCCAGCAGCACGCCGGCCAGGAAGGCGCCCAGCGCCATCGACAGCCCCACGGCCTGCATCAGCGCCGCGGTGCCCACCACCAGGCCCAGGGCCGCGGCGGTGAAGATCTCGGGCGTCTGGCTGCGCGCGATGAAGCGCAGCGCCGGCCGCAGCAGGAGGCGGCCGCCGAGGACGATGACGGCGATCATGCCGAACGCCTTGGCCGCGGCCAGCGCCGGATGGCCCGCGTCGGCCCCGGCCACGCGGTCGGGCGCCATCAGCGGGATCAGCGCCAGCAGCGGGATGGCGGCGATGTCCTGGAACAGCGACACGCTCAGGATGTTCTGGCCGCCGGTCGTCAGCAGGATGTTGCGTTCGTTGAGCGTGGCCAGGCCGATGGCCGTCGACGACATCGCCAGGGCCGCGCCGGCCACCAAGGCGAGCCGCCAGCCGTCCGGCCAGAAGCCCATGCAGGCCCAGCCGATGCCGGCGATCAGCGCGAGGCTGCCCAGGAGCTGCACGCTGCCCCAGCCGAAGATGGGCCGGCGCATCGCCCACAGCCGCCTGGGCTCGAGCTCCAGGCCGATGAGGAACAGCATCAGCACGACCCCGAACTCGGCCAGGTCGACGATCTGCGACGGATCCGTCACCAGCCGCAGGCCCCACGGGCCGATGGCGAAGCCGGCGCCGAGGTAGCCGATGATGGCGCCCACGCCCAGGCGGCGGGCGACCGGCACGGCGATGACGGCCGCGGCCAGGTAGGTGAGGGCGAGGGTGAGCCAGTGCGTATGAGACATCAATCGCTCGTGATGCGGCGTTCGTCGGCGGCGACCTCGGGCGGCGGCGCGACCGCGCCGGCGCGCGTCTCGCCCGCGAGCGCGAGCAGGCGTTGCGCGAACGCATGCGCGTGGTCGTGCACGGCGTGCGCGTCGGCGCGATGGGCGCCGTGCAGGATCAGCGGGTCGAGGAAGCGCATGCCCACCATCTCGGCCGTCTGGCGGTAGGGCGCCAGGAAGCGCTCGAACGGGTGGTCGGCGCCGCCCAGCTTCTGGTACGAGGTCTCGACGCCGCCCGTGGACGCCGCCAGCCACAGGCACTTGCCCACCAGCGCCCGGCCGCCCGGCCCGTAGGCCCAGCGGAAGGCCAGCACCTCGTCGACCCACAGCTTCATCATGGCGGGCATCGAGTACCACTGGATCGGATGCACCCACACCACCGTGCGCGCCGCGGCGAGCGCGGCCTGTTCGGCCTCGACGTCGATGACGTAGTCCGGATAGAGCGCGTAGATGTCGCGCACCTGCACCGTCTCGGACGGCAGCAGCCGCGCCTGGGCGGCGAGCGCGCGGTTGACGCGCGAACGCGCGAGGTCGGGGTGGGCCAACAGCACCAGAACGTCTGCCATGGACCCATTGTGGCGGGGTTCGGTAACATCGCCATTCCCGTCGAGCTGGAACGACACACCGGAGAGCACGCGCATGTCGGTCATCGTGGTAG
Source organism: Burkholderiaceae bacterium (assembly GCA_036569025.1). GTDB lineage: Bacteria > Pseudomonadota > Gammaproteobacteria > Burkholderiales > Burkholderiaceae_C > Scleromatobacter. Next base: position 6,103 of record DATCRO010000772.1, on the reverse strand, counting down.
CAAATCCCAAGGGCGGCGTCGGCAAGAGCACGCTCGCGACGCAGATCTCGGGATTCCTCGCCTCGCAGGGCAGGCTGGTCACCCTGGGGGATCTCGACCGCCAGCAGTCGTCGCGCCAGTGGCTGGACATCCGCCCGCCCCACCTTCGACGGATCGAGCCGTGGGAAATCTCGCGCGACGCCATCGCCCGGCCGGCCAAGGGCGCCACCGACGCCGTCATCGACACCCCCGCCGGCCTGCACGGCAACCGCCTGGACACCGCGCTGAAGGTGGCCGACATCGTCGTCGTCCCGCTGCAGGCCAGCCTGTTCGACATGCAGGCCACGCACGCCTTCCTGCAGGAACTGCGCGCCCACCGGCGCGCCGGCCGCATCCGCATGGGCCTGGTGGGCATGCGCATCAAGGAGCACACGATCGCGCTCGAGCGCTTCCAGGAATTCGTCGCCACGCTGGGAATCCCGCTGGTCACGACGCTGCGCGACACGCAGAACTACGTGCACCTGGCCGCCCACGGCCTGACGCTGTTCGACGTCGCGCCCGGCAAGGTGGAGCGCGACCTGGCGCAGTTCGAGCCGCTGGCGCGCTGGCTGCTGCAGCCGGCCAAGGCCGCCCCGCTCGAATGACCGTCTACGAGCACCTGGCCGACCTGGCCGCGCTGCGGGGCCAGGTGATCGGCACCAGCGGCTGGGTCGAGGTCGACCAGGCGCGCATCGACCAGTTCGCCCAGGCCACCGGCGACCACCAGTGGATCCACGTCGACCGGGCGCGCGCCGCGGCCGGGCCGTTCGGCACCACCGTGGCCCACGGCTTCCTGACGCTGTCGCTGCTGTCGGAGCTGGCGACCGGCGCCTTCCGCATCGCCGACACCCGCATGGGCCTGAACTACGGCCTCGACCGCGTGCGCTTCCCATCGCCGGTGCCCGTGGGCAGCCGCCTGCGCGCGGTGTGCGTGCTCGATCGCCATGAACCGATCGACGGCGGCGCGCAATTGACGCTCACCGTCACCATCGAGCGCGAGGGCAGCGCCAAGCCGGCTTGCGTGGCCGCCTGGGTCACCCGCCACTTTGTCTGAACGGACACGAAGGCGCCGGCGCGTCGTTTCTGCTCGACAGTCGTTTTCCCTGCCCCCCCCATCGGGGGGGCGGCAAAGCACGGGTCAGCCGGTACGATTCCGACGAGGGAAATGTCGCCCGCGGCCGATGCGGCGGACGACCCATAACGAGAGTCCGAGCGGAGTTTCCATGAAGGTGTTGCTGGTCGATGACCACCCGTTGATCCTGTCGGCGCTGCAGGCCATGATCCAGGAGCTGGATCCGGACGTGAAGGTCACGGCCGTCGGCAGCGCGGGGGCGGCGCGTTCCGCGCTCGCGGCGGACGCCGACTTCGACCTCGTGCTGCTCGACCTGCAACTGGGCGACGCCAGCGGCTTCGACGTCCTCGTCGAGATGCGCAAGGCCCACCCGGCGCTGCCGGTGGTGGTGATCTCGGCCTCCGACCGCGCCAGCGACGTCATCCAGGCCATCGACCTGGGCGCGATGGGCTTCGTGCCCAAGCGGGCCACCAACGACACGCTGGTCGACGCGCTGCGCCTGGTGATGGCCGGCGGCATCTACGTGCCGGCCATGCACCTGGGCGCCAGCCAGGGCCCGGCCAGCCGCTCGGCCGCTCCTGCCATCCCGGCGGCCGAGACGGCCACCTACCAGGTCACGCCGTCGTTCGAGGAGCTGGGCCTGACCCCGCGCCAGGCCGACGTGCTCACCCAACTGCTGCAGGGCAAGCCGAACAAGGAGATCGCGCGCCGCCTGGGACTGTCGGTCGAGACGGTCAAGGATCACGTCCAGGCCGTGCTGCGGGCGCTGGGCGTGAGTTCGCGCACGCAGGCCGTGCTGGCGGTCAGCCAGATGACGCAGCAGCGGCTGGAACGCCGCGCTGTCCCCCGCTAGAGAGATCCTGAACAGACGCATCGATCGGCACGCAAGCATGCGCGTCGCGATCATCTCCGTCTTCGTCGACTACCACCGCCGCGGCGCCCACCACCGCGGCGTGCTGCAGCCGCAGATCGGCCCGCTGATCGCGGCGCTGCTGCCCGACTCGGCGGACATCGACATCGTCAACGACACCTGGGTCGACCCCGACTGGTCCAAGTCCTACGACCTGGTGTTCCTGTCGTGCATGCACGCGGACTTCGACCGCGCGCGGCAGATCTCGCACTGGTTCCGCAAGCGCGGCGCCCAGGTGGTGCTGGGCGGGTCGCTGGCGTCGATGCTGCCGCAGCTGTGCGCGCCCTGGTTCGATGCCGTGGTCGTGGGCGACCCCGAGGACACGGTGCCGCACGTGTACGAGGACGCCTCGCGCCGGCAGCTGCAGCGCTTGTACCGCTCCGGCGGCGACGCCGCGGCGCGGGCGCCCACGCCGCTGGTGCACCGCGTGGCCCACCAGCAGGTCTTCCCGCTCGCGCTCGAGGCCACGCGCGGCTGCCCGTACACCTGCGACTTCTGCGTGCTCACCGGCATGGGCACGCGCTTCGACACGCGCCCGGCCGCGCGCGTCGAGCACGACCTCGTCACGCTGCGCGAGGCGCTGCGGGGACGCGTCACCGGCCCGCTCAAGAACAAGCGCCGGCGCATGGCGATGTTCTACGACAACAACATCGCCGGCAACCTCGGCTGGCTGCGCCAGTTGTGCGACGTCACCGAGCGCCTGGGCCTGGAGTGGGCCAGCTCCGTCACGTTCAACGTGCTCACCAACAAGCCGCTGCTGCAGCGCATGTTCGACAGCGGCTGCCGCGCGCTGTACGTCGGCCTGGAGACGTTCAACCCGGCCGCGCTCGACGACTTCAACAAGCCGCAGAACCGCCTGCCGTTGATCCGCCGGGCGCTCGACGACGCGCGCGACGTGGGCATCCTCGTGACGGCGGGCATGATCCTGAGCCCCGAGCACGACGACGTCGACTACATCCGCTCGCTGCCGCGCCGCCTGCGCGAGAGCGGGCTGCACGTGCCCACGTTCCTCGCGTTCGAGACGCCGTTCCCCGGCACGCCGTACTTCAACCGGCTCGCGGCGCGCAACGCGCAGCGGGTGGCCGCCAACGAGCGCGCGCTGTTCCTGCCGCGCGCGCTGCTGCGCGACTTCACGTCGTACACGCTGGTCGTCGAGCCCACGCATGCCAGCGCCGAGGACTACGTCGACGCGTACAAGGACGCCGTCGACGAGATCTACGCGCCGCGCCGGCGCCTGGCCAAGCTCGCGCACGACCTGCCGTCGTTCATCCGCCGCGGCGCGTGGACGAGCGTGGCACTGGATATCGGCGACATGCTCACCGGCGGCCTGCCGCGCGCGCCGGGCCGCACCTACCTCGCGGGCTCCGACCTCGCGCCGCCCGAGCGCGTGCCGCTGACCGAGGCCGACTTCGTCGACGAGGCCGAGGCGGCGCGGCTGATGCGGCCCACCGCCGTCACGGACGAGGCGGGCCGCCTGTTGCCACAATGGGCGCCCCCGGACGGCTCGCTGCGGCCCGTCCTTCCTCCCCGCAAGAACAAATCGGCCGTCGTCCCATGAAGCGCGAAGATGCTCCCCCGTCGTCCATCCTGACGCTGTCGCCCGACGACCGGCCCTCGCAGTTCGGCAGCGTCGAGCCGCTGCCCCGGCCGGACCAACATGCCGACGGCGACCTCGTGCCGGGCCAGGTCGACCCGCTGATCGACCAGGTCGACAACCTGCACGCGTTCGCGCGCACCGGCCTGGTGGGCAACACCGTCGGCGCCTGCGTGGTCGTGGCGCTGTACGCGCACGTCGTGCCGGCGCTGACGATGGTCGTGTGGGCCGTGCTGTTCGGCGCCGCGCTGCTGCTGCGCGCGGTGCTCACGGTCACCTACCTGCGGCGCTGGCGCGGCTCGCCGGCGCTGCTGCGCAGCTGGCGCAACCGCTACCTGACCGGCGTGCTGACCACCGGGACGATGTGGGGCATCTCGGTGTGGCTCTTCTATCCGTACGGTGGCAACCTCGAGCGCATCGCGCTGCTGCTGACCGTCTACAGCTTCTGCATCTCCGCGGTGCCGGCGCTGGCCACGCAGTTCGGCGCCTTCGTCGCCTTCGTCGCGCTGACCTTCGTGCCCATGATCCTGCGCATCGCGCTGCTGCCCGAGCACGACGGCTGGACGCTGGCGGCGATCCTGTTCCTGATCTTCGGCATCACGGTGATGCTGGGGCGCAGCTACCAGCGCACGTTCTCGCGCGTCGTGGCACTCAAGCAGCGCGGCATGCAGCTGCTCGCGCAACTGCAGGTCGAGAAGGTGGCCGCCGACCAGGCGCGCCGCGAGGCCGAGACGGCCAACCGCGCCAAGACCCAGTTCTTCGCCGCCGCCAGCCACGACCTGCGCCAGCCGCTGCATGCGCTGGGCCTGTTCGCCGAGGCGCTGCGCCACCGCATCGGCACCGACGCCGAGGTGGCGCACCTGGTCAACAGCATCAACAGCTCGGTCGACGCGCTCGAGGGCCTGTTCTCCGAGCTGCTGGACATCACCAAGATCGACACCGGCGGCGTCGAGGCGCGGCCGGAGAACTTCAGCGTCGAGGCGATGTTCGCGCGCCTGAAGCTGCACTACGAGGCGACCGCCTTCGAGAAGGGCCTGGCGCTGCGTTTCCACGGCAGCAAGCACTACGCCTACGCCGACCCGACGCTGCTCGATCGCGTGGTGCGCAACCTGCTGTCCAACGCGATCCGCTACACCAACGACGGCGGCGTCGTGGTGGCGGCGCGCCAGCGCGGGGACAAGCTGCGCTTCGAGGTCTGGGATACCGGCCTGGGCATCCGGCCGCACGAGCAGGAACGCATCTTCGAGGAGTTCTACCAGGTCTCCACCGACGCCCCGCCGCTGGATCCGACGCAGCGCAAGGGCCTGGGCCTGGGCCTGGCCATCGTGCGCCGGCTGGCGCGCGTGCTCGACGCGCCGCTGCGCCTGCGCTCGGTGCCGGGCCACGGCACGATGTTCTCGATCGAGGTGCCGCTGGGACAGCGTCCCAAGCCCACCGAGCCGGTGGCTCCGCGCAGCACGTCGCTGGGCCTGACGCTGGATCGCCGGCTCATCGTGATCGTCGAGGACGACCCGGCCGTGCTGGGCGGCCTGCAGGTGCTGCTCAAGAGCTGGGGCGCCGACGTGATCGCCTTCGATTCCTTCGGCGCCGCCGCCGAGTGGGCCGATGCCGCCGCGGCGCGCAAGCTGATGAAGCCCGACCTGCTGATCACCGACTTCCGCCTCGAGAGCGGGCACACGGGCATCGAGGTGATCGAGACGATGCGCGGGGCCTTCGGCAAGGGATTGCCGTCGGTGATCGTCACGGGCAGCCTCATGTCCAACCAGGAAGGCGAGGCGCAGGCGCACGACTTCCACCTGCTGCTCAAGCCCGTCGTCCCCACCAAGCTGCGCGCGATGATCGCGTTCAAGCTCGGCCAACGCTGACCCTGCATCATGACCACGCAACCCGACACCACGCCGCGCGCCATCCGCATCGACGGGCCCTTGTCGGCGCGCGCGGTGCTCGATCACTTCAACGAGAAGGGCCGCGCGCTGCTGGGCGCCGGCCAGGACGACGCGGTGGGGCGCATCGCGCAGCTGCTCGGGCATGAGGCCGACCTCAGCGCCGCGTGGGGCGGCCTGCCCGGCACCGACCATCCGCGCCACTGGCAGCCGGAAGTCGGCGACGAGGCGGCGCTCAGCGACCCCCGCTCCGACCACCGCAGGCTCGACGTCCACCTGCCGCTGTGGTGGGCGCTGCCGCTGGCGGTGCGCGATCGCCAGCCGCAGCGCGTCGTGCTGCCGCTGGCCGCCACGCGCGAGGGGCTGGCCGCGCTGGTCCGCCGCCACATGCCCGGCGGCTGGTGGAACCACACGGTGCACGTGGCGCTGGACGTCGAGACCCGCGTGTACTGGGGCGCGCGCGGGGCCGTGCACCCGGACGCGGCCGCGCGGCACGCCTGCGCGCAGCGCGGGGATGCGGGGCACCCGTCGCTCAGGCTGATGACGCTGGAGGGCGGCCGCGCGGTCGAGGCCGCGATGCCCGATCGCCCGGCCGATCCCGACGTCGTGCTCAAGGTGCATCCGGG
>DATCRO010000771.1:0-5961 GCA_036569025.1 Burkholderiaceae bacterium | reverse complement strand
GCCTCGAGGATCGCGATGCTGCGCCAATGTTCGCTGTTCGATGAACCGCCCGCCGGGCTCGGCATGGGGCCGTTCGTGCGTCCGCCGCGGCTCGCCATCGTGCCTGGCCGGGTGCACTCCGTGTTCTATGCGCTCGTGCCTTCCGGCGCGGATGCCATCCGGTTGCATGCGCATGCCCGGCGGGGGGAAGAGGGGTTGGGCTTCGCGGGCAAAGCGACGGACGCGCACCGGCTGCACGTGACGCTGCACGCGCTCGGCGCGCACGCCGTCGAGCCGCCGGAATCCGAGGTCGACCGGTGGTGCCGTGCCGCGGCGGCGGTGCGACAGGCGCCGTTCGACATCGTGTTCGACCGCGTCTGCACGTTCGGCGGCAAAGACAATGCGTGGGTCTTCACGAGCAGCGACGATGCGGCCTTGCTCGCGCTGCACGAGGCGCTGGGCATCGCGCTCGCGAACACGGGCGAGCGCGTCGTGCGCCAGCGCATCGCGCCGCACATGACGATGTCCTGGCGCGGGAGGCGCATCCCCGAGGCGGCGATCGAACCCGTGCGCTGGCGCGCCGCCGACCTGGTATTGATCGACAGCCACCATGGCGAGGGCGAGCACCAGGTGCTGGGCCGGTGGGCGCTGAGCGGCTGACGACGGCGGCGAGGGCCGTCGCGGGGCGCCCGCGTTCGCCGCTCTCCGGGAGCGCGCTGGCGTGGCTAGAACAAGTCGCCCTGCGCTGGCGGAGGCGAAGGCGGCGGTGTCGGCTTGGGCGCCTTCGGTGGCTTGATCTCGTCCTTGGGCGGCGGGTCGGCGAGGACCTTGGGCGGGCGCGCAAGCGGCGCCGGCTCGCCGAGCAAGATCCCGGGCCACGGCCGGAAGTAGCGCTTGGCCTCGATCTCGCCGCAGGTCAGCCAGGGCAGGTATTCCTCGGGGTCGAGGATCACGACCATCCGCTTTTCGTCGCCCGGCTTGAACATGCGGCGGTATAGCGGGTGCGCATCGGCGTTGACGGTCACCATCGCGAAGGTGAACAGCTCGCCGCCCTTGGGGTTGCGCCAGCGGCGATAGAGGCCGGCGATGCCCATCGGCACGTCGCCTTCCTGCGAGATGCGCCAGCGCACGGCCTTGCCGCTCTCGTAGCAGGGCTCGTAGATCGCCTCGGCCGGAATGATGCAGCGCTGGCCGGCGGCCCAGGCGTGGCGGAAACTCGCGAGCGAGTGGATCGTCTCGCTGCGCGCGTTGTAGGTGCGGCGCCCGAAGCTGACCTCGGTCGCGAAGTGGGGCAGCAGGCCGAAGGTGCCGTCCTCGGCCACCAGGGCCGGACGGCCGCCTTCCTGGCCCTCGATCGACAGCCGGATGAACGGCGCCATGTCGGTGGGAAAGACGTCGTGCGGATCCTCGTCCTTGCCGCGCTCGACGCCGAAGAACGTCAGCAGGCGATCCATGCGGGTGACGGGGCGGTAGTTCGAGCACATGCAGCGATGCTAGCGCGGCCCAAGCGTGCGACCGTGCGACCGCGTGTCCGCTTCGCGCGGCCGCTCGTCGCCACGCGCCCTGCGACGGGCGGCGGCGCGCATCCAGCGACGATAATGCCCGTTTCGCCTTCCCATCCGCCCACATCGACATGAGAGCCTTCATGACGCTCGGATCGCTGCTGATCGTTCTGGCCATCATCGCCCTGTCCGTGCGCAGCCAGCTGCAGGCGAACAAGCGATTCCTGCCGACGTCGGCCGCGGCGTCCGGCGTCGCGTCGATGCCGCTGGAGGGCACGCCCAAGCAGGTGATGTCGCAGTACCAGCGCGAGCTTGACCAGGCCATGAAGGCCGATGCCCAGCACACGGCCGACCAGGCGGCCAGCGCCGCCGACCAGGCGCGTTGATCGACCCCATCGTCTTGCAGACCGAATCCCAAACCGACCCGGGTCCGGCGCCCATGTTCACGCCGGCCGAGGAGCGCGCGATGCGCCAGGCCCTCGACCAGGCGCAGAACGCATGGCTGGTGGGCGAGGTGCCCGTGGGCGCCGTGATCCTGCGCGACGACGCCGACGGCCTGCCGCAGGTGATCGCCACCGGCTACAACCGGCCCATCACCACCACCGACCCCACCGCCCACGCCGAGCTCGTGGCGTTGCGCCACGCGGCGCAGCTGCTGGACAACTACCGCCTGCCCGATTGCACGCTGGTCGTGACGCTGGAGCCGTGCGCGATGTGCGCGATGGCGCTGATGCACGCGCGCTTCAAGCGCGTCGTGTTCGGCGCGCGCGACCCGAAGACGGGCGCGGCGGGCTCCGTCGTCGACCTGTTCGCGTTGCCCCAGCTCAACCACCACACCGCCATTGTCGGCGGCTGCATGGAGACCGAGTGCGGCACGATGCTGCGCGACTTCTTCGCCGAGCGCCGCGCCGCGCACAAGGCGCGCCAGGCCGCGCGCCGCGTGCCGGCCGAGGACGACGCCATCCCCGTCGCCGACGTCACCGTCGACGACCCGATCCCGGTCGGCACGGCCGTCGAGATCGATCCCGATTCCCCTGTTCCGCCAGACGCTCGAGGAGCGCCCGCATGACGTCGCTGACCATCTACACCCCCGCCGGCGTGCTCGCCAAGGCCGCGCCGCTGAAGCTCGCCGCGAGGCGCCTCGGCAAGCTCGGCTTCGACGTCTCGATCGACGACGCCGCGCTCGCCAAGCACCAGCGCTTCGGCGGCGACGACGACCTGCGCCTGGACGCCATCCACCGCGTCGCGCGCGCGCGTCCGGGCGTCGCGCTCGCGTCGCGCGGCGGCTATGGCCTGACGCGCCTGCTCGACCGGCTCGACTGGAAGCTGCTCGCCAAGAGCGTCGAGTCCGGAACGCGCTGGGTCGGCTACAGCGACCTGACGGCGCTGCAGATGGGCCTGCTCGCGCACGCCAAGGCGCCCACCTGGTGGGGGCCGCTCGCCTGCGACGACTTCGGCCGGGACGAACTCGACGAGGTCACGCCCGATTGCTTCGCCGAGGCGATGTCCGGCGCGCTGGAGGCCGTCGGCTTCCGCACCGAGGCCGGCTTCGACGGGCTGGACCTGCGCGGCCCGACCTGGGGCGGCAACCTCGCGATGCTGTGCTCGCTGCTGGGCACGCCGCATTGGCCCAAGGTCAGGGGCGGGGTGCTGATGCTGGAGGACGTGGCCGAGCACCCGTACCGCGTCGAGCGCATGCTGCTGCAGCTGCACCAGGCCGGCGTGCTGGCGTCGCAGAAGGCGATCCTGCTGGCCGAGTTCAGCGACTGGAAGAAGTCGCCGCTGGATCGCGGCTTCAACCTGAAGACGGTGGTGGCGCACCTGCGCTCGCTGGTGGACGTGCCCATCCTCACGGGCTTTCCGTTCGGCCACGTGCCCACCAAGGTGACCGTGCCGTTCGGCGTGAAGGCGCACCTGGCGGTGCAGGGGCGCGACGCGTTCCTGGGCTGGCAGGAAGGGCGCGCGCACCATCACCACGACGACGGCCATGACCACGCGGGCCACGATCACGAGCACTGACCACACGTCCCGCGGGCCGGCTTGTCCGAACCTGTCTAGGCAGGCTGGCGACCGCGGCGCCAAAAAATGGGCCCGGACCTTGCTTGCTGCGGCGCAGCAAGAGCTGAAAACCCCTAGGGGGCCGGGGTGGGGGCACCCCTAAAATCGCAGCAAACGCCTCGCGCGGCCCAGGGCACGACCCGGCGGCCGCCGGAGGCGGTTTTGTTTTGATGGCAAGCCGGCGAGGTCACCCCGAGCCGGGCTTCGCCACCGCAGTTCTGGAGATCCGCATGCGCGGTGTGATTGGTCGTTGGTGCGGCGCCGCGTGGCTGGTGGCGAGCGTGGTGCTGGTGTCCCTGGCCGGTTGCGACAACAGCCCCTGGGAAAGCGGCGCGGCCAGCAAGAACACGCTGTTCACCGCGATGCAGGAGAGCTCGCCGCGCCACATGGATCCGACGGCATCGTACTGGTCCAACGACACGACGTTCACGTACCAGATCTACGAGCCGCCCTACGGCTACCACTACCTCAAGCGCCCGTACCAGCTGATCGGCAAGGCGGCCGAGGAGGTGGCCAGGCCGCGCTTCTACGACAAGGACGGCAAGCAGCTGCCCGAGGACGCGCCCGCCGACCAGGTGGCCGAGAGCGTCTACGACGTCAAGATCAAGCACGGCATCCTGTTCCAGCCGCACCCGGCCTTCGCCAAGGACGCGAAGGGGCACTACTGGTACCACGACATGAAGCCGGGCGAGCTCGGCAACCGCACGTCGCCGATGCAGTTCGAGCACCAGGGCACGCGCGAGCTCGTCGCCGACGACTACGTCTACGCGCTCAAGCGGCACGCCACCACGCGCATCACGACGCCGATCTTCGGCATCTTCTCGGAGTACGTGGTGGGCCTGAAGGACTACGGCGAGCTGATCAAGAAGGAGGACGCGAAGCTGCGCGCCAAGCTCGATCCGGCCAGCGTGGACCTGCCGTTCCTGGACTTCCGCAAGTACCCGCTGGCCGGCGCCAGCGCGCCCGACAAGTACACGTTCCGCGTGCACATCAAGGGCCGCTATCCGCAGTGGAACTACTGGATGGCGATGACCTTCATGGCGCCCGTGCCCTGGGAGGCCGACGCGTTCTACGCCCAGCCCGGCATGGCCGCGGCCAGCCTCACGCTGGACACCTGGCCCGTGGGCACCGGCCCGTTCATGCAGACCGAGTACTTCAAGGATCGCCGCCAGGTCATGGTGCGCAACCCGAACTACCGCGGCGAGCCCTACCCATGCGAGGGCATGCCCGGCGACAAGGAGGAGGGCCTGCTCGACGACTGCGGCAAGAAGACGCCGTTCGTCGACAAGATCGTCGTCACCGCCGAGCGCGAGAAGGTGCCGCAGAAGACCAAGTTCCTGCAGGGCTACTACGACCTCGAGGTGTTCGAGCGCACCGACCTGGGCATGGAGTACATCGTCGCCAAGCAGGACTCCGAGGACATCCGCAAGGAATACGACGCCAAGGGATTCCGCCTCGACCGTTTCGACGACGTCTGGAAGTACAACGTCGGCTACAACATGCTCGACCCGGTGCTGGGCAAGGGCGACACGCCCGAGCAGCAGGAGAAGAACCGCAAGCTGCGCCAGGCGATCAACATCGCGATCGACTGGGAGGAGTACTCGCGCATCTTCCCGAACAAGGCCGGCGTAACGGCGCAGACGCCGTTGCCCAACGGCATCTTCGGATCGCGCCAGTCCACGCCCGAAGGCGTCAATCCGTACACGCACCGCCTGGTCAACGGCCTGCCCGTGCGCCGCTCGATCGAGGAAGCCAGGAAGCTGATGGCCGAGGCCGGCTACCCGGACGGCCGCGACGTGCGCACCGGCCGCCCGCTGGTGCTGAACTACGACTTCTACGCGCTGCCCACGCCCGAGCGCAAGGTCGAGATCGACTGGATGGTGCGCCGGTTCGCCAAGCTCGACATCCAGCTCGAGGTGCGCGCCACCGACAACAACCAGTTCCAGGACAAGGTGCGCAAGGGCAAGCACCAGGTGTTCTGGTACGGCTGGAACGCCGACTATCCCGACGCCGAGAACTTCCTGTTCCTGTTCTACGGGCCGAACGCCAAGAGCGTGTCCGACGGCGAGAACACCACCAACTACCAGAATCCCGAGTACGACCGCCTGTTCGAGCAGATGAAGACGCTCGACGACGGTCCCGCCAAGCAGGCGCTGATCGACAAGATGGTCAAGATCCTGGAAGTCGACGCGCCCGAGACCTTCGGCTTCTTCCCGTACTCGTCGGCCGCGGTGCAGCACTGGGTCTACAACTCCAAGCCGGCCATCCTCATCCGCGACCACGGCCGCTACCTGCGCCTGGACGTGGACGAGCGCGTGCGCCGCCAGGCCGAGTGGAACAAGCCGGTCTGGTGGCCGATGATCCTGCTGACGCTGGCGCTCGTGGGCCTGCTGCTGCTGGCCGCGCGCAGCTTCAAGCGGCG
>DATCRO010000770.1:0-6768 GCA_036569025.1 Burkholderiaceae bacterium | reverse complement strand
CGCCGATCACCGGCGTGCAGACCTCGCCGAACATGCGGATCGCGCCGGGCGGGGCGTCCTCGGGGCGGCACTGGCGCAGCACGAGGTCGTGGTCGGGGTCGTCGAGCTCGACGAGGCGGTCGACGGCCGAGATGCGGATGTCGATCGCCGGCTGGCCCTTCTCGAAGGTGGGCAGGCGCGGCAGCAGCCACAGCGACGCGAACGACGGGAACGTGGACAGGCTCACCTGCGCGCGGCCGCGCAGCTGGCGGATCTGGCGCACGGCGCTGTCGATGCGCCCGAGCGCCGGCGTGATCGCGCGCAGCAGCAGCTGGCCGGCCTGCGTGAGTTCGACGCGGCGCGTGCCGCGCGTGAACAGCGGCGCGCCGAGCTCGTCCTCCAGGCTCTTGATCTGGCGGCTGACGGCCGACTGCGTCACGTGCAGCTCCTGCGCCGCCGCGCCGAAGCCGGCCCGTCGCGCGACGGCCTCGAAGCTGCGCAGGTGGTCGAGGACCAGCGGCCGCTGGCGACCGATGTTCATGCGCGCGCCGCCTTCTTCGCCGCAACCTTGGCCGGCGTCTTCCTGGCGACCGCGGTCTTCGCGGCAGCCTTGCGGGTGGGTGACTTCTTCGCCGCAACCTTCTTGGCAGCGGCCGCCTTCGCGGGTGCGGCCTTCTTCGCAGCGACCTTGGCCGGCGCCTTCTTCGCGACCGCCGACCTGGCGGTTGCCTCCTTCGCCGGCGCCTTGGCGGCCGGCTTCTTCTTCGCGGGCGCCTTCGCGCGCGCCGCCACCGCCGCGGCCAGCGCGCGGCGCGCCCAGGGCAGCATCTCCGCCGGCGACTCCATCGATTCCTCGGGCGCGGTGTAGTAGCCGAGAGCGGCCCGCTCGCCCTTCCTGGTCTCGTAGGTGAACGGCTTGCAGCCCGCGCGCTCGGCCAGCGGACGGCTCGTGTCGTCGACCTTCAGGTACAGCGTGTCGCGGATGATCAGCGCCATGCACAGGCCGTCGATATAAAGCGCATGGCCGCTGAACATGCGCCTGGACGACGTGCGGCCCAGCGGGGCGATCAGTTCCAGGCAATGGCTCACGAATCCGGCATCGTTCATCGATCGACCTTTGTTGCGCGCACTGTCGAGCAGAGCGTCTCGACTGCAGTTTAAGGGGCGGATTTGCAGGAAGCTGAAGGCCCCTCCACAATCCGGAGCATGACCACGCCGCCCTGGAAGTTCTCGCTCGAGCCCGCCCGCGACAAGCCCACGCTGCGCCGCCAGCTCAAGGCCGAGCGGCTCGCGATGCCCGATCGCCACCAGCGCTCCGTGCACATGCAGGAAGTGCTGCGCGTGTGGCTGGTCACGCGGCCCGAGACCTCCATCGGCGCCTACTGGCCCATCAAGGGCGAGTTCGACGCGATGCCCGCGCTGTTCCGCTGGACGGAGGGCGAGCCGTACCGGCTGATCGGCCTGCCCGTGATCGACCGCGAGACCAAGCAACTCGACTTCCACGTCTGGTACCCGGGCTGCCCGATGGAGGACGACGCCTACGGCATCCCCAAGCCCAAGGGCACCGACAAGTTCGAGCCCGAGCTGCTGCTGGTGCCCTGCGTGGGCTTCGGCGACAACGGCGTGCGCCTGGGCTACGGCGGCGGTTTCTACGACCGCACCCTCGCGGCGCTGTCGCCGCGGCCGTACACGGTCGGCATCGGATACAGCCACGGGTATGTGCCCTGGCTCGAGTCCGAGCCGCACGACATGCCGCTGGACGCCATGCTCACCGAGGACGGCGTGTTCTGGGAACGCGAGCGCGACACCTGACCTGCCGATCGGCTGATCAGTCCCGATCCGGCGCCCCCAGCGGGAAGTACGGCCTGAACGGCCGCGCCTCGTCCACCGCCCGTGCGAACGACGGCCGTGCCAGCAGGCGTGCGCGATACGCACGCAGGTGCTCGAACCGCGCGTCGATCGGATGCGTCCAGTCCGCGTAGAACAGCGACGGCGCGGCCGCGCAATCGGCCAGGCTGAACTGGCCGGCGGCGGCCCACTCGCGCGTGGCCATGCGCGCGTCCAGCCACGCGTAGGCCTGCTCGAGCATCGCCCTGGCCTCGGCCACGCCGTGCGCGTCGCGCACCTGCGCCGGCCGCAGCGCGTCGTAGACCACGCGCTGCTGCGGCGTCGAGACGTAGTTGTCGAACACGCGATCCATCATGCGCACGTCGATCGCGGCCTGCGGGTCCTGCGGGATCAGGCGCACCGGCCCGGGATGCGCGACGTCCAGGTACTCGATGACGGTCGTGGCCTCCAGGATCGTGCGATCGCCGTCGACCAGGATCGGGAAGCGCCGGATCGGCCAGTGGCCCGCGAACTCGGCGCCGGTGGCCGGGTCGTCGGGCGACAGCGTGCGCGGCGTGAACGGCGTGGCGTTCTCGTACAGCGCGATCAGCGCCTTCTGCGAGTACGACGAGAACGGGTGGAAGAACAGTTGCAGGGCCATGGCGGTCTCCGGTCGTCTGGCGAGGGTGGCGGGGCAAGGCGATATCAGGCGCGCAGCGGCAGCGCGGCGCCCACGGCGACGAACAGGCCGCCGCAGACGCGGTTGAAGCGCCGGCCCACGCGCGCGAGCCAGGGCCGGATGCGGTGGGCCGTGCGGGCCAGCGCGTACTCGGTCAGGAACTCGGTCGTGCCGAAGGTCGCGGCCACGACCACGAGCTGCAGCTCGAGGCTGCGGTGCGGGTCGAGGAACTGCGGCAGCAGCGCGCTGAAGAACAGCAGCGCCTTCGGGTTGGTGCCCGCGGCCAGCAGGCCGGCGCGGAACAGCGAGCCGTTGCTGGCCCGCGCCCCGCCCTCGTCCACCTGCACGGCCACCGGCGGGGAGCGCCACAGCTTGACGCCCAGGTAGGCCAAGTACAGCCCGCCGACCCACTTGAGCACGGTCAGCCAGACGATCGACGACTTGACCAGCGCGCCGATGCCGAACATGCACAGCGCGATCACCGCCACGAAACCCAGCACGCCGCCGGCGATCGTGAACAGCGTGCGCCGGCTGCCGTGCAGCGCGCCGTGCGTCAGCGCGAGCAGCCCGTTGGGGCCCGGCGTCAGCGAGATGCCGATGGAGGCGGCGAGGAACAGGAGCCAGGTGTCGAGGGCCATGGAGCGATCCTTGGCCGGCGGGCGGCCGGCGCGTCTCGCCGAGTGTCGCCGATGGCCGTGGCTGTGCTGCCGGCCGGGGCGATCGAATCGATGCCGACCGCGTCGGCGAGGTGGAATCCCGCATCGAATCCGAACAGTCCTGACGTCTTGTCAAGCGCCGAAGCACCTTGTCACCGTTAGCCCGTAACAGGGTGAATCGGGTGTCGTCGTTTACCCGAATCGCCGTGATTTTCGGCACGCCCGACAGGTATGCTTCTGGTCAACGAACACGAATGGGATTCCGGCCCACGCGGCATGACCGCCACCCGCCGGAAGCATCGAGGCAGCAGGATATCCGTCATGTCGAACACGATCGATCTCAAGGTCCCCGGAACGCGCGCTCGCATCCCCGTCCGCACCACCGGCCAATGGCGCAGCCGTTTCCTGGGCCTGAAGGGCGCGCCGGAGCTGAAGAAGTCGCGTGGCGTGTGGGTCAAGCGTTGCCGCTCGATCAACACCTTCGGCTTTTCGCAGGCGATCGATGTCGTGTTCCTGAGCGCCGACGGCGTCGTCACCAAGGTGGTGTCCGGCCTGAAGCCCTGGCGCATGTCCAGCTGCCCCGACGCCCGCACCGTGCTCGAGCTGCGCGCCGGCCTGGCCAGCCGCATGAATCTCGCCCCCGGCGTGGAGATGGGCCTGCTGGCCTGAGTCCGCGGCCTCCCGCACGAACGGCGACGCCACCCGCGTCGCCGTTTTGCATTTCAGGCGCCGGTCGGCAGCTCCGCGGCCGTGGGCCAGTGTCGGCCGAAGACCAGCGCCACCGCCGGATGCGAGTCGATGCGCTCGAGCAGCGCCGCGAACGCGGGGCGGCTTTCGCGCGCATGCGGCCTGGCCTTGCCCCAGTGGGAGACGACGGCTGCATACAGGTCGAGCGCGCCGGGCTGGTCGCCGGCCAGGAATCGGTCGTCGGCCGGCTTGAACTGGTCCGCGAACAGGTCCCAGTGGTGATGCAGCCGCGCGCGCGTGCCGTCGCGGATCGCGGCCTTGGCCGCGTCGTCCGTGGCGGTGGTGAAGCGCTCGGGATAGTCCAGGATCGTGATGCACGGGTAGCAGTTCGCGGCGATGTACACCATGCCGCGCAGCGACTGGTCGCGGCCCGCCGGGTCGGGCGGCATCAGGCCGGCGCCCGGGAACGCGAAGGCCAGGTGCGCGAGGATGGCGGCGCTCTCGGTCAGGATGGAACCGTCGGGCAGCTGCAGCGTCGGGATCTGCCTGAGCGGATTCACGCGCTCGAGCTCGGCGAGCGCGTCGTTGTTCTCCCAGGACGCGGCCTCGACGATGCGGTACGGCGCGCCCGTCATCTCGAGCGCGCATTCCACCGAGGCCGATCCCGAGCCCTTGAATCCGTACAGCGTGTACATGCCGGTCTCCTGTCGCGCTGGTCGGCGCGGCGTCGTTGCGCGTGCGGCGATCTTGACACGCAGCCCGCCGGATGACGGAAGTCACGCCAGCGCCCCCGACAGCGGCGGGGATGTGACCGATTGATGCGACGTGCACGATCCGCCCTCCGGAAGCGGGGCGGCGGTGCCGATAGATCCGGGGATTGGTTTCTCGCCCAGGATCGCCCTTGTCGTCGCATCGCCGCCCCGTCCGCCTCTTTTTCTTCACCAGCCTGCTCGCTGCCGCGTTGACGGCCTGCGGCGGCGGCAGCGACGCCGCGCCCGAGGCCGCGATCGACGACGGCGCCGGCGTCCATGCGCACCCCGCCTTCCACATGGCCCCGGCGCAGCTGGACGCGCCCGTGGACGCGGGCCTCGCGCCGCACCGCTTCGAGATCCCCGGCGCGCTCGCGGACCTTGCGACCGCGCGCCTGACGCCCGCGCGCCTGGCGAGCGCGCTGCGCGCGCGTGCGGCCGCGGCGGGCGCCGGCCCGTCCGCGCCGGCCCTGGCCGCCACCGTCTACTCGCCCGCGCAGATCCGCGCCGCGTACGGCCTGCCGCCACTGTCCGGCGCCACGCCGGCCGACCTCGGCGCCGGCCAGACCATCTACATCGTCGACGCCCACGACCACCCGAACGCCTTCGCCGATCTCGCGGCGTTCTCGACGACCTTCGGCCTGCCCGGCTGCGCCAGCGCGCCGCTGTCGGCCCCGGCCGGCGCCGGCTGCACGTTCTCCGTGGCCTACACCGATCACGGCGGCCAGTTGCTGAAGTCCGCGCCGGCCTACGACGCCGAGTGGGCCGCGGAGATCGCGCTCGACGTCGAATGGGCGCATGCGATCGCGCCGCTCGCGCGGCTCGTGCTGATCGAGGTGCCCGGCGACGACAGCACGCAACTGCTCGGCGGCGTCGCGCTGGCCAACCGGATGGGGCCGGGCGTGGTGTCGATGAGCTTCGGCGCGCCCGAGGGCCCGTGGGCCAGGCAGACCGACGCGAGCTTCTCCGCGCCCGGCATGACCTACGTCGCGGCGGCGGGCGACGCCGGCGCACAGGTGTTGTGGCCGGCGGTGTCGCCCAAGGTGCTCGCGGTGGGCGGCACCAGCCTGCAGTGGGACGGCCTCCAGGCGCGCCGCGAGTCGGCGTGGGCCAAGTCGGGCGGCGGCGTCAGTGCGGTCGAGCCGCTGCCGGCGTGGCAGTCGGGCGTGGCGGTGCCGGGCGTGGGCGCCGCGACCATGCGCGCGGTCGCCGACGTCGCGTTCAACGCCGACCCGACCACCGGCCAGTACGTCGCGCTGAGCGCCAGGGGCGCGGCCCGGACCGCCTGGAATTCGTACGGCGGCACCAGCATCGGCGCGCCGCAGTGGGCCGGGCTGGTGGCCGTCGCCAACGCGCGTCGCGCGGCGATCGGCAAGAAGCCGCTCGGCGATTTCCACGCGGCGCTGTACCAGGCGATCGCCAACTCGCCGGTGCCGCACGCCGCGTCATTCGCCGACGTCGTCGACGGCCGCGACGGCGCCTGCGCCGCCTGCGTGGCGGCCATCGGCTACGACACCCTCACCGGCTGGGGCACGCCCAACGCCGACGTGCTGCTGCCCGCGCTGGCCAGCGCCGCGGCGGACGGCGTCGCGCCCGTCGTGCCGGGCGGCGCATTCCGCGCCCGCACGGACGGCGCGTTCGCGGCGTCGTTGGCCATCGTGGCGCCCGCGGGCGTGACCACGAGCTACGCGTTGTCCGGCGCGCCCGAGGGTCTCGCGGTCGATGCCGCCGGCGTGCTGCGCTGGGCGGCGCCCGTCGCCGGCAGCTACGGGTTCACGGCGACCGCCACGACGAGCCTGGGGCTGTCGGCCAGCGCGCGCTACACGCTGTCGGTCGTCAAGGTGAACCATGCGCCGACGCTGGCCTCGGGCATCGTGGCCGTGCCGCCCGGCGTGCCGCTGCGGCTCGCGTTGTCCGGCGTCGACGTCGACGGCGACGCGCTGACCTACACGATGACCGGCGCGCCGCGCGGCCTGGCGCTGTCGAGCGCCGGCGTGCTGAGCTGGCCGCTGACGCAGCGCGGACGCTGGGTGCTGCACGTGGTGGCGCGCGACGCGCAGGGCCTGGCGAGCGCGCCGGGCGCGAGGTAGCCGCCGCCGCCGAGCTCGTAGGCGCGCGATTCCCACAGGCGCTGGAACGCGATGCCGTCCAGCGGGTTCACGGGGCCGGACGTCTTGCCGTCCTGGCGGTA
>DATCRO010000769.1:0-4883 GCA_036569025.1 Burkholderiaceae bacterium | reverse complement strand
CGCGCGCAAGCTCGCCGAGAACAACGGCGTCGACCTGCGCTACTACAACATCATCTACGACGCCGTGGACGAGGTGAAGGCGGCGATGACGGGCATGCTGGCGCCGGAACAGCGCGAGGAAGTCGTGGGTGCCGCGGAGATCCGCCAGATCCCTCTGGATCTGGTCGGCGATCTGGAAACCGCGGTTGGGCGTGGACGACTTCTTGCGCATGGAGGTTACAGCGTGCGGGCGATTTCCTTGACCTCGAAGAATTCCAGCTGGTCCCCTTCCTTGATGTCGTTGTAGTTCTTCAGCTTGATACCGCACTCGAAGCCTTCCTTGACCTCGCGCACGTCGTCCTTCATCCGCTTGAGCGACTCGATCTCGCCGGTGTAGATCACCACGTTGTCGCGCAGCAGGCGGAAGTGCGCGTTGCGCGTGACCAGGCCCGAGGTGACGTACGAGCCGGCGACGGTGCCGATCTTGGACGCCACGAACACGGTGCGGATCTCGGCCGAGCCGATGACCTCTTCGCGCTTTTCCGGCGCCAGCATGCCCGACATGGCCGTCTTCAGCTCGTCCACGGCGTCGTAGATGATGCTGTAGTAGCGGACGTCGATGCCGTTGCCCTCGGCAAGCTTGCGCGCGCCGGCGTCGGCCCGGACGTTGAAGCCGATGATGGTGGCCTTCGAGGCGATCGCCAGGTTGACGTCGGACTCGCTGATGCCGCCGACCGCCGAGTGCACGATCTGCACCTTGACCTCGTCCGTGGACAGCTTGAGCAGCGAGGCGCCGAGCGCTTCCTGCGAGCCCTGCACGTCGGCCTTGATGATGATCGGCAGCACCTGGACGTCGCCGCCGGACATGCCGTCGAACAGCGTCTCCATCTTGACCTTGGCCTGGCGCGCGAACTTGACGTCGCGGTACTTGCCCTGGCGGAACGTGGCGATCTCTCGCGCACGGCGCTCGTCGGTCAGCACCATGAACTCGTCGCCGGCCTGCGGCACCTCGGTCAGGCCCTGGATCTCGACCGGGATCGACGGGCCGGCCTCGCTCGCCGCCTTGCCGTCCTCGTCGATCATCGCGCGGACACGGCCGTAGCTCGAGCCGGCCAGCACGATGTCGCCGCGCTTGAGCGTACCCGTCTGCACCAGCACGGTGGCGACCGGGCCGCGGCCCTTGTCGAGGCGCGCTTCGATGACCAGGCCCTGGGCCGCGGCTTCTTCCGGGGCCTTGAGCTCGAGCACTTCGGCCTGGAGCAGCACCTGTTCCAGCAGCTCGTCCACGCCCTGGCCGGTCTTGGCCGAGACGGGAACGAAGGGCGAGTCGCCGCCGAACTCTTCCGGCACGACCTCTTCGGCCACGAGCTCGTTCTTCACGCGCTCGGCGTTGGCGTCGGGCTTGTCGATCTTGTTGATCGCCACGACGATGGGCACGCCGGCCGCCTTCGCGTGGTGGATGGCTTCCTTGGTCTGCGGCATGACGCCGTCGTCGGCCGCCACCACCAGGATGACGATGTCGGTGGCCTTGGCGCCGCGCGCACGCATGGCCGTGAAGGCCGCGTGACCCGGGGTGTCCAGGAAGGTGATCATGCCGCGCGGGGTCTCCACGTGGTACGCGCCGATGTGCTGCGTGATGCCGCCGGCTTCGCCGGAGGCCACGCGGGCGCGGCGGATGTAGTCCAGCAGCGAGGTCTTGCCGTGGTCGACGTGGCCCATGACCGTGACGACCGGCGCGCGCGGCAGCTGTTCGCCGACGACCTGCGCGGCCTTCTCTTCCTCGCTGAAGGCTTCCGGATCGTCCAGCTTGGCGGTGACCGCCTTGTGGCCCATCTCCTCGACCACGATCATCGCGGTCTCCTGGTCGAGCTGCTGGTTGATCGTGACCATCTGGCCCAGCTTCATCATCTGCTTGATGACTTCGGAGGCCTTGACGGACATCTTGTGCGCCAGGTCGGCCACCGAGATGGTCTCGGGCACGTGCACTTCCTGCACGACGGCCTCGGTCGGCGCCTGGAAGGTGCTCGCGCCCGAATCGCGGTCGCGGCCACGCGCGCCACCGCGCGGGGCACGCCAGCCCGGACGGCCTGCGCCCGCGGCGCCGGCACCGGCCGGAGCGCCACGGCCCTTGCCGGCCTCGCCGCGCTTCTTGCTCGAATCGTCGGCCCAGCTGGACGACAGCTTCTCGGACTTGACGGCCTTCTTGTCGCCCGGCTTGGCACCGGCCGGCGACGGCGCGGCGGCGCCCGGCGCGGCCTTGGCCTTGTGGATGGTGCCCTTGATGCCGGCGGCGTCGGCGGCCTTGGGCGCTTCGACCGGCTTGGCCGCGGTCAGCACCTTCTTGGGCGCGGACATCATCGCGCGGATGGCAGCAGCTTCGGCCTCGGCGCGCTGGCGCGCTTCCTCGGCCTCGCGCAGGCGGCGCTTCTCGGCGAGCTCCTCCTCCTGCTTGCGCATCAGCTCGGCCTGGGCGCGCGCCTCTTCCTCGCGGCGGCCCAGTTCGGCCTCCTGCGCAGCGGCGGCGGCAGCGGCCTGCTCCTCGGTCGCGGCATCGTCGCGCTGGACGAACGTGCGCTTCTTGCGCACCTCGACCTGGATCGTGCGGGCCTTGCCGCTCGCATCCGCCTGCTTGATCTCGCTGGTCGACTTGCGGGTCAGCGTGATCTTCTTGCGCTCGCCGCCGGCGGTTCCGTGCGCATTGCGCAAGTAGTCGAGCAGCCGCTCCTTGTCTGCGTCGTTCAGCGCCTCATCGGCGGTCGCCTTGGCGACGCCTGCCGATTGCAGCTGTTCGAGCAGCGTTGCGGCGGGGCGATTCAGCTCCGCTGCAAACTGGGCGACGGTGGTCACTGCCATTTCAGGAATTCCTTGCTCGGTGTTCCGGGCGTTCGTGTACTAACTTTTGACTTCGTGCGACGGGCGCGGCTCAGGTATTGAACCAGTGCTCGCGCGCCTTCATGATCAGCGCCTTGGCGGCCGCCTCGTCGACGCCGGTCATCTCCACCAGCTCGTCGACCGCCAGGTCGGCCAGGTCGTCGCGCTTGTGCACGCCGCCCTCGGCCAGCTTGGCGATGAGGTCGGGCGTGAGGCCGTCGAGGTCGCGCAGCTCCTGCGAGACTTCCTCGACGCGCTCCTCGCGCGCGATCTCCATCGTCAGCAGCGCATCCTTGGCCCGGGTGCGCAGCTCGTTGACCGTATCCTCGTCGAAGCCTTCGATCTCCAGCATCTCCTGCAGGGGCACGTAGGCCACCTGCTCGAGGCTGGTGAAGCCTTCCTCGATCAGGATGTCGGCGACTTCCTCGTCGACGTCCAGCTTCTCGACGAACAGCGCGCGCACGCCGCCCGATTCCTCGGCCTGCTTGGCCTGCGATTCCTCGGCCGTCATGATGTTGATGCGCCAGCCCGTCAGGTCCGACGCGAGGCGCACGTTCTGGCCGCCGCGGCCGATGGCGATGGCGAGGTTCTCCTCGTCCACGACCACGTCCATCGCGTGCTTCTCTTCATCGACGACGATCGAGACCACGTTGGCCGGGGCCAGCGCGCCGATGACGAACTGGGCCGGATCCTCGCTCCACAGCACGATGTCGACGCGCTCGCCGGCGAGCTCGTTGGTGACCGCGGTCACGCGCGAGCCGCGCACACCCACGCACGTGCCGATCGGGTCGACGCGCTTGTCGTGCGACAGCACGGCGATCTTGGCGCGCGAGCCGGCGTCGCGGGCGCAGCTCTTGATCTCGAGCAGGCCCTGCTCGATCTCGGGCACTTCCTGCGCGAACAGCTCCACCATGAAGCCGGGCGCGCTGCGGGACAGCATGATCTGGGGGCCGCGGGCCTGGGAATCAACCCCGGCGATGAACGCACGCACGCGGTCGCCCGAGCGCAGGTTCTCCTTGGGGATCATCTCGCTGCGCTTCAGTCGGCCTTCGACGCGCCCCTGCTCGACGATGATGTCGCCCTTGTCCAGGCGCTTGACGGTGCCCGTGAAGATGCGCTCGCCACGCGACAGGAAGTCGTTGAGCAGCTGCTCGCGCTCGGCGTCGCGGATCTTCTGCAGGATGACCTGCTTGGCGGCCTGCGCGCCGATGCGGCCGATCGGCACCGAGTCGATCGGCTCCTCGATGTAGTCGTCGACCTCGATGTCGGGGATCTGCTCCTGCGCCTCGAACAGCAGGATCTCGGCGTCGGGGATCTGCAGGCCCGCCTCGTTGGGCACGACGTGCCAGCGCCGGAAGGTCTCGTAGTCGCCCGTCTCGCGGTCGACGGCGACGCGGATGTCCACATCGACACCGTGAAGCTTCTTGGTGGCCGAGGCGAGCGCCGATTCGACCGCGCCGAACACGAGGTCGCGTTCGACGGTCTTCTCGCGCGAGATCGCGTCCACCAACATGAGCATTTCGCGGTTCATTCTTCTTGACCTCCGTCGTCGGATTGATCGCCGGCCTCGGGCACGGCGGCGAGGTCCGCCTTGCGGCGGCGCCCCTTGAAGTCGATCACCGGCTTGAGCCGGGATTCCTGCAACTCATCGAGCGTGAAGTCGAGCACCTGCTCGACCGCCTTGACGCCCGCCTTCGCCTGCGTCTTGCTGACTGCCGGCGACGGCAGCACCAGGCTCCAGCCGCCCTCGCGCGCCAGGAGTTCGCCGACGAACTTCTTGCGCGACTGGAACGGCTGCTTCAGCGTGATCTCGATCTGCTCGCCCACGAAGCGCGTGAAATCGCGCTCGCCCCGCAGCGGACGATCCAGGCCCGGCGAGGACACCTCGAGCCGGCTGTAGTCCGCGTTCTCGACCTCGAGCACATATTGCAGCTGCCGCGTGACAGCTTCGCAGTTCTCGACCAGCACGAACTCCGACTCGCCGGTCGGGTACGAGCGCCCCGGCACGCGATCGATCGTCACGCGCAGCAGCC
>DATCRO010000768.1:0-2417 GCA_036569025.1 Burkholderiaceae bacterium | reverse complement strand
CCCGAGGGCGTCGGGCACGAGCTGTTCTTCCAGAAGCACGCCGATGTGCGCACCATGCCCGGCGTGAAGGACTTGTATGGCCTGTGGGAAGGGCACGCCCGCGAACGGGCCCGCGGGCAGCGGCGCGGCGAGCTGCGCGCGCGCCTCGGCCTCCATCAGCCGGCAGACCGCGTTGATGCGCGGCTGCGTGCGGCGCAGGTGGGTCAGCGCGAGTTCGAGGAGCTCGTGGGCGCCGACCTCGCGCCGGGCGACGAGTTCGGCGAGGCGCGTGGCGTCGCAGGCGACGTAGTCCTTGAAGTCCATGCGCGACATTCTCGGGGCGCGACCGTCGAGCGGCGCTCGGGAGTTGCCCGGCGCGTCGTCCGGCGGAACCCGGTTGCACGCCGGCGACGCAGGTCACGCCTGCGGCCAACCTGTCCTACCCGGCATCGAGCGCCTTCATCGCCGCGGTCATCGTCTGCCGGCAGGACCAGTACTCCGCCCACGGATCGGCCTTCTGGAACGACATCCGATCCCGCGCATTCGAGATCGTCCAGTGGTCGCCCCCGCGGATCTGCGCCAGCTCGTCCCACGCGATGGGGATCGATACGCCGAGCCCCGGCCGCGCCCGTGCGGAGAACGCCGCGGCCGTGGTCGCGTTGAAGCCGTTGCGCAGGTAGTCGATGAAGATCTTGCCCACGCGGTTCGAGCCGCCGCTCTTGGCCACGAAGCGCTGCGGGATCGTCGCGGCCATGTGCTGCACGATGCGCTGCGAGAACGCCTTGACGGTGTCGTAGTCCAGTCGCGCCGACATCGGCACCACCACGTGCAGGCCCTTGCCGCCGCTGGTCTTGAGCCAGCAGCGCAGGCCCAGCTCCTCGAGCAGCGCGCGCATCAGCTGCGCGCCCTCGCGCACCTGGTCGAACTTCACGCCGTCGCCGGGGTCGAGGTCGAAGATCATGCGATCGGGCTTGTCGATCTTCTGCTTGACGGAGTTCCAGGTGTGGAACTCGATGACGTTCATCTGCGCGGCGGCGATCAGCGCCTTGGCCGACGGGATCTCGATCAGCGGGTCGTGCCCTTCCCACAGGCCATACAAGTCCTTCACGCCGGGCATGGTGCGCACATCGGCGTGCTTCTGGAAGAACAGCTCGTGCCCGACGCCCTCGGGCGCGCGCACCAGCGACACGGGCCGCGACTTCAGGTGCGGCAGCATGAACTCCGCGATGCTGGCGTAGTAGCGCGCGAGGTCGAGCTTGGTATGGCCGCTCGCCGCATCGACCACGCGTTCGGGATGCGAGATGCGAATGCCCTCGACCTCGGCGCTGCCGGCCTTGGCGGAGGTCTTCGCGGCGGGCGCCGCGGGCGTCCTGGATGTCTTCGTCGCGGTCACGGCCTTCTCCGAAGTGGGCGGCGCCTTCGCGCGCTCGCGTCCGACGTCCCGTGCGGCCTTGTCCTCGCGCAGGCCCTGGAACGACGCATGGCGGATGCTGCCATCGGGCGTCCATTCCGCGAAGCTGACCTCCGCGACCAGCTGCGGCCTGACCCAGTGGTCCTCCGCGGCCGGCCGCGTCATCCAGCGCGTGGAGCGCGTGGCGCCGACGTGGAACGGCGACTTGTCGGTGACCAGCTTGGCCAGCTTGGTGCGCAGCGTCACCGCATCGGCCGAGCTCCAGCCCGTGCCCACGCGACCCGCAGGCTGCAGCTTGCCGTGCTCGTCGTAGTAACCCAGCGTCAGCGCGCCGATCGCCTTCGCGTTGTCGCTGCGGTCGCTGAAGCCGCCGATCACGAATTCCTGGCGCTGCTGGCACTTGAGCTTGAGCCAGTCGGTCGAGCGCGACGACGTGTACAGCCCGTCGCGGCGCTTGGCGATCACGCCTTCGAGCTTCAGGTTGCACGCCGTGGCCAGCACCTCGCCCGCGTTGGCGGGGAAATCGTCGCTGAAGCGCACCTTGTCGCCTCGATGGGCGTCGATCACCTGCTTGAGCAGCGCGCGCCGCGCGTGCAGCGGCACGCCGCGCAGGTCAAAGCCGTTGATGAACGGCGCGTCGAACACGTAGTAGACGATCGCCTCGGCGCTGCGGCGCGAGTCGAGCGCGTTCTGCAGCAGGTTGAACTGCGGCAGGCCGCTCGCGTCGAGGACCACGGCTTCGCCGTCGAGCCAGGCGTTGTCGATGCCCAAGGCGGCGAGCTCCTCGGCCAACGGCAGCAGCTTGGCCGTCCAGTCGTGGCCGCCGCGCGTGATGATGGCCACCTTGCCCCTGGCGATGCGCGTCATCAGGCGATAGCCGTCGAACTTGATCTCGTAGAGCCAGTCGCCGTGCGTGGGCGCGGCCTTGGCAAGCGTGGCCAGTTGAGGGGACAGCGTCTCGGGCAACGTGGCCTTGCGCGCGCCGTCCAGTGCGGCGGGATCGAGTGCCGGTGCCGCCGTCTTTGCC
>DATCRO010000767.1:0-7100 GCA_036569025.1 Burkholderiaceae bacterium | reverse complement strand
CCGCTGGCCGGCGAGGTGGCCGACCTGATCTGCGAGATGACCGGCAACGACCGCGTCGGCCTGTGCAACACCGGCTCCGAGGCCGTGATGGCGGCCATCCGCATCGCGCGCACCGTCACGTGCCGCAACACGGTGGTGCTGTTCACGGGCTCGTACCACGGCACCTTCGACGAGGTGCTGGTGCGCGCCGGCCGCAACCACAAGGGCATCCCGGCCGCGCCGGGCATCATGGCCGACGTGTTCGACGACGTGCGCGTGCTGGATTACGGCACCCCCGAGGCGCTCGAGTTCATCCGCGCCAATGCCGACGACCTGGCCGCCGTGCTGGTCGAGCCGGTGCAGAGCCGGCGCCCCGACTTCCAGCCGCGCGAGTTCCTCAAGCAGGTGCGCGAGATCACCGAGGCGAGCGGCACCTGCCTGATCTTCGACGAGGTCATCACGGGCTTCCGCATGCACCCGGGCGGCGTGCAGGCGATGTTCGACATCCGCGCCGACCTCACGACCTACGGCAAGGTGGTTGGAGGCGGCTACCCGATCGGCGTGATCGCCGGCAAGCGCCACTTCATGGACGCGCTGGACGGCGGCCCGTGGCAGTACGGCGACGACTCCGTGCCCAGCGTGGGCGTCACCTACTTCGCCGGCACCTTCGTGCGCCACCCGCTGGCGCTCGCGGCGGCCAAGGCGGCGCTGCTGCACCTGAAGGAGCAGGGCGGCAAGCTGCAGGAGCAACTGAACCTGAGCACCGCGGCGATGGCCGACGAGCTCACCGCGTTCTGCCGCGAGGTCGGCGCGCCGATCGAGATCCGCCACTTCGGATCGCTGTGGCGCGTCAGCTGGCAGGAAGACCATCCGCTGCAGGACCTGCTGTTCGCGATGATGCGCAGCCGCGGCGTGCACATCCTCGACAACTTCCCGTGCTTCATGACGACCGCGCACACGCCGCAGGACATCGCCAGGATCAAGCAGGCGTTCAAGGAATCGGTGGCCGAGCTGCAGCAGGCCGAGTTCCTGCCCGCGCGCGCCGCGGCGGTGCCGGCGGCGGTCGACGCGTCCAAGCCGCCCGTGCCGGGCGCGCGGCTCGGGCGCGGCCCCAACGGGGAGGTGCAGTGGTACGTGCCCCATCCCGACCAGCCGGGCAAGTTCGTCGTCGCGACGAACGCTTGAACGCAACGGGGCACCGCCCCATGAAACAACACGGCCGACGCGGCGACAAGGGCGCCCGACGCTGAAGGAAAAAGACGAATGAGCGAGGCAAATCTGGAAGATGCGGGCGTGTCGCTGGAGCACGATCCGTTCGGCGCGGGCCAGGTGGAGCGTGTCGTCCCGACCACGGAGGCGCAGCGCGAGATCTGGCTGGCCGACCAGCTGGGCCGCGAGGCGTCCCTGGCCTACAACGAGTCCGCCTCGCTGCGCTTCGAAGGCCCGCTGGACGAGGCCGCGCTCGATGCCGCGCTGGCCTTCCTCGGCGAGCGCCACGAGGCGCTGCATTCGACCGTGGGGCCGGACGGCACCGAGCTGTGGGTGTCCAAGGCGGTGCCGCTGCGCGCCGAGAAGCTGGACTTCGCCGCGCTCGACACCGTGCAGCGCGCGCAGTCCATGGCGGCCGAGCGCGAGAAGGCCGTGGAGACGCGTTTCGACGTCGCCACCGGCCCGCTGATCCGCGCGGTGCTGATGCGCGCGGGCGATCAGCAGCACGAGCTGATGCTCACCGCGCACCACATCGTGTGCGATGGCTGGTCGCTGGGCGTGCTGGCCGAGGAGCTGATGGCGATCTACAAGGCGTTCGCCGCCGGCGAGCCGTCGATGCTGGAGGACGCGCCGCGCTACGGCGACCACGCGCTCGCGCAGCGCCAGCCCGAGGCGCTGCTGCAGCAGGCCGAGGACGAGCGCTACTGGGTCGGCCTCTACGACCGTTCGATCCCGGTGCTGGACCTGCCCAGCGACCGCTCGCGCCTGGCCACGCACCGCGGCTTCGCGTCGCGCCGCGAGGACCTGGCCATCGATGCGACGCTCGCCGAGGCGGTGCGGCGCAACGGCGCGCGCGCCGGCGCCAGCCTGTTCGCCACGCTGTTCTCGCTGTACGCCGCGACGCTGGCGCGCCTGGCGGGCGTCGACGAGCTGGTGGTGGGCGTGCCCGCCGCGGGCCAGCCCACGGCCGGCCTGAACGGACTCGTCGGCCATTGCGTGCAGCTGCTGCCGATCCGCGTGGCCGTCGACATCGACCAGGGCGCCGACGCCCAGATCGCCGCCACCCGCGGCGCCGTGCTGGACGCCTACGACCACCAGGGCTGCACCTTCGGCAGCCTGCTCAAGAAGCTGAATATCGAGCGCGATCCGGCCCGCCTGCCGCTGGTCTCGGTGCTGTTCAACCTCGACGCCAAGATCGACCCGGCGGCGCTGTCCACCGACGACCTGCGCGTGCACGTAGTGGGCAACCCGCGCCGCTACGAGAACTTCGAGCTGTTCCTGAACGTCGCCCAGGTCGACGGCGGCCTGCAGCTCGAATGCCAGTACAACACCGGCCTGTTCGACGGCGCCACGGTGCGGCGCTGGCTCGCCCTTTACAAGAGCGCGCTCGAACGCTACGCGGCGGATCCGGCGGTCACGCTGGCGTCCGCGCTCGCGCCCGCCGGCGAGGAGCAGGCGATCCTCGAGCGCTTCAACGCGACCCGGCTCGAGCACGACCGCAGCCTGCGCGTCGACACGCTCATCGCACGCCAGGCCGCGGCCACGCCGGACGCGGTCGCCGTCGTCAGCGGCTCCACGCACCTGAGCTACCGCGAGCTCGACACCCGCGCCAACGCGCTGGCCGCCGACCTGCAGGCGCGCGGCATCGGCCCCGGCGAGCTGGTGGGCTTGTGCTGCGACCGCAACGAAAACATGGTCGTCGCGCTGCTGGGCGTGCTCAAGAGCGGCGCCGGCTACGTGCCGCTCGACCCGGCCCTGCCGCGCCAGCGCCTGGAGTTCATGGCCCAGGACGCCGAGCTGCGCTTCGTGGCCAGCGACTTCGACGCCGCGGCGGCGTGGCCGTTCGCGGTGGCGCAACGTGTGCCGGTGGCGGGCCTCGCGCCGCGCGCGGAGGCTCCGGCCTGCGCCGCCGGCGTCGACGACGTCGCCTACGTGATCTACACCTCGGGCTCGACCGGCACTCCCAAGGGCGTGCGCGTGCCGCACCGCTCGGTGGTCAACCTGCTGGCCAGCCTGCGCACGACGCCGGGCATGCGCGCGTCGCATCGCGTGCTGTGCGTCACGACGCTGTCGTTCGACATCGCCGTCTCCGAGGTCATCATGCCGCTGACGGTCGGCGCGCGCATCGTGCTGGCCACCCGCGCGCAGGCGATGGATGGCGAGCAGCTGCGCGGCCTCATCGAGCGCGAAGGCGTGGACTTCATCGACGGCACGCCGTCCACCTGGCAGCTGCTGCTGGCCGCCGGCTGGCCGGGCCGCCACGACCTGCTGGCGATCTGCACCGGCGAGCCGCTGCCCCCCGAGCTGGGCAGCCGCCTGCTCCCGCTGGTGGGCCAGCTGTGGAACGGCTACGGCCCGACCGAGACCACGGTGTGGTCCAGCTTCCATCGCGTCGAGCGCGTCGACGGCCCGGTGCCGATCGGCCGCCCGATCGCCAACACGCAGTTCCACGTGGCCGACAGCCGCCTGCGCCCGCTGCCGCTGGGCGCGGTCGGCGAGCTGTTCATCGCCGGCGAAGGCGTCACCCTCGGCTACCTGAACCGGCCCGAGCTGAATGCCGAGCGCTTCCTCGCCGCGCCGGGCGGCGCCGCCGGCCGCTGGTACCGCACGGGCGACCTGGGCCGCTGGCGCGCCGACGGCATCCTGGAATGCCTGGGCCGCATCGACCACCAGGTCAAGGTGCGCGGCTACCGCATCGAGCTGGGCGAGATCGAGGCCGTGCTGGCGCGCCACCCGGCGCTCGAGCGCGCCCTGGTGATCACGCGCGAGGACCAGCCGGGCGACGTGCGCCTGGTGGCCTACGTGATCGGCCGCGCGGCGTTCGAGGACGCCGACCTGCGCCGCCACCTGGGCGAGTCGCTGCCCGAATACATGATCCCGCAGCACTTCGTGCGCATCACGGCGATCCCGGCGCTGGCCAACGGCAAGCTCGACCGGCGCGCGCTGCCCAAGCCCACGGTGGACGCGGCCGCGCGCAGCGTCGAGCGCGTGGCGCCCGCCAACGACACCGAGCAGCGCGTGCTCGCCGCGATGGAGGCGATCCTGGACCTGCCGGGCCTGAGCATGCTGGACAACTTCTTCGCGCTCGGCGGCCATTCGCTGCTGGCGATGCGGCTGACCACGAAGCTCAACGGCGAGTTCGGCATCGCGCTGCCGCTGCGCACGCTGTTCGAGGCGTCGACCGCGCGGGCGCTGGCCGCCGCCGTCGACCGCGCGCCGCGCCGCGGCGAGCCGGCGCGCGCGGCCATCGTGCACGCGGGCGACCAGCGCAGCGCGCCGCTGACGCTGCCGCAGGAACGCATCCGCTTCCTGGAGGAACTGCATCCGGGCCGCGTCGTGTTCAACACGCCGTCGGGCCACCGCCTGACCGGCACCATGGACGTGGCCGTCTTCGAGCAGGCGCTGCGCGAAGTGGTGCGGCGCCAGCCGGTGCTGCGCACGCGCATCGCGCGTTCGGAGGATGGCGAGGGCTTCGTGCAGCGCATCGAGGACGGCATCGACTTCGCGCTGCCGTTCGAGGACCTGTCGGCGATCCCCGCGGAGCGGCGCGAGGCCGAGCTGCTCGCGCGCATGCAGGCGATCATCGACACGCCCATCCCCATCGACCAGGCGCCGCTGTTCCGCGTCGCGCTGTGGAAGCTGGCGCCCGAGGAGCACGCGTTCCTGTTCATGCCGCACCACATCATCTGGGACGGCTGGTCGTTCGACATCCTGTACGACGAGATGTCGGCCGTCTACGGCGCGCTGTCGACCGCCACGCCGATCGCGCTGGCGGCGCCCGCCATCAGCTTCGCCGACTACGCCCGCTGGCTGGGCGACTGGATGCGCGGGCCCGACTGCGAGCGCCAGCTGCAGTACTGGAAGAAGCGCTTCGCGCGCATGCCCATGCCCAAGGCGCCCGCCACCGACATGCCGCGCAACCCGGGCATGAGCGGCGTCGGCGCGACCGAGTGGGTGCGCATCGACGCGGAGCTCACCGCCCGCCTGCGCGACGTCGCGCGCCGCCACGATCTCACGCTGAGCATGCTGGCGATGTCGGTCTACGCCGCGATGATGGCCTCGGCCATCGACGGGCGCTCGATCGTCGTGGGGCTGCCGGTGCGTGGCCGCCTGTCGCCCGAGACCGAGGGCGTGATGGGCTTCTTCAACAACCTGCTGCCGGTGCAGTTCGAGTTCGAGCCGGGCAAGACGCTCGGGGAGTTCCTCGACGCGGTCAAGAAGGACACGCTCGACGTGTTCGAGCACCAGGAGATCCCCTTCGAGCGCCTCGCGTCCGAACCCGAGATCTCCAGCCGCAGCCAGCGCGTCGGCCTGTACCAGGCGCTGTTCTCGTTCCAGGACGCGCGCGACCGCAAGCGCGACTGGGGCGCGCTGCACCAGAAGTCCATCCTCGTGTTCCAGAAGGGCGCGACCGAGGACCTGGGCCTGTGGCTGATGGAGGTGCCGGGCGGCCTCGAGGGCGGCTTCACCTACAACGCCGACATCTACCTGCCCGAGACGGCGGCCGCGTTCCGCGAACGCTACCTCGAACTGCTGCGCCGCATCGCAGGCGACTCGTCGCTGAAGATGGCCGACTTCACCGACGTCGGCGGGTCGAGCGCGGGCCGGCTGCTGCGGCGCCTGTCGGGCGACGGCGCCGCCGCCCCGGCGCCCGTGCCCGCCGCCGCGCCGGCAAGCCGGCCGGCCGAGGCGTTCGCGTCCGACAACGAGCGCGCGCTGGCGCGCATCTGGTCCGAGCTGCTGAACGTCGAGGTGTCGCACGTCTCGCCGCGCGACAACTTCTTCGACCTCGGCGGCGACTCGCTGCTGGCGATGCGTGCCGTCGAGGCGGCGGGCCGCACGCTCGGCTTCCGCATCGATGCGCGCCGCTACTTCTACGAGAGCCTCGCGCAGCTGGCCAACCCGCAGGCGGCGGCCGCGGTCGCGCCCGCTGCCCAGGCCGCGGCGGGCCGCGCGGAGGCGGAGCAGGGCGGCGGCCTGCTCAAGCGCGTGTTCGGGGCGTTCGGCGGAAAGGGCCGCAAATGAGCGGTATTGCCGGAGCCGGCGGCCTGCCCGGTGTTGTCCTGACTCCAGGCTGAATGGATCGCGCCGACAATCCGCGGATGATCGCGTTCCACTTCGGGCCGGCCGAGCGGCCGCTGTTCGGCCTGTTCCATCCGGCGGAGGGCGGCTCGCCCGACGATCGCGCCGTGCTGCTGTGCAATCCGTACGGCCAGGAAGCCGTGCGCAGCCATCGCTTCTATCGCGTGCTGGCCGAGCGCCTGGCCCGCATGGGCCTCGCGACGCTGCGCTTCGACTACCACGCCACCGGCGATTCGCCCGGCGACGACCTGGCGGGCGAGATCCCCGGCTGGGTCGGCGACACCCGCGCCGCCCTGCGCGAGCTCGTGTCGCGCAGCGGCGCGCGGCGCGTCGTCCTTGTGGGCGCGCGGCTCGGTGCGGTGATGGCGGTGCGCGCGTCCGCGGGCCTGGCCGAACTGCGGCGCATCGTGCTGTGGGATCCCATCGTCAATGGCCAGGACTACCTCGAGCTGCTGCGCGTCAAGCACGTGGAGGCGCTCGAGTCCTCGTTCAGCCTGGCCGACCCGGCGTGGCGCGAGCAACTGGCCGGCGACCCGGCGGCGTTCACCGACGAGGCGATGGGCTTCGCGATGTCGCCGGCGCTGCGCCAGCAGATCCGCCAGGTCGGCCCGCACAGCCTGCCGCTGCCGCCCGGCGTGCCGGTGCAGGTGATCGTGCGCGAGGACGACGCGGCGGTGCAGGCCTGGACGGCCACCTTCGCGCCGCGCGGCATCGAGTTCCGGTCGTGGCCGCTCGCCGAATCGTTCGACTGGACGGCCGAGGAAGACCGCAACAGCCCGCTCGTGCCGCCCCCGGCGCTGGCCGCGATGATGAAGGCCATCCGTGACTGA
>DATCRO010000766.1:0-8670 GCA_036569025.1 Burkholderiaceae bacterium | reverse complement strand
GCACGCGCCAGAGGCCGGCGGCGTCGTCGCGGGTGGCCTGGCGCAGGATCGTCTCGGTCATGGCGTCCTTCCGGGTCGACGGGTCAGGCGGCGGGCGCGAGGGCCGCGACGGCGCGCGCCACGCGGGCGTCGAGCTCGTCGAGGCCGAGCGCGAGCCGGCTTGCGGCGCCGGGCTCGACCGCGCGCACCGGCTCGGCCCAGACCGGCGCGGGGAAGCGGCTGTCCCAGTCGAAGCGGGCGATCACATGCCAGTGCAGGTGCGGCACCACGTTGCCCAGGCTGGCGAGATTGATCTTGGTGGGCGCGAGCGCGTCGCGCAGCACGCGTTCGACGGCGCCCACGGCGCCCATCATCGAGGCCTGCTCGGCGAGCGTGAGGTCGCTCCACTCGGCCACGTGCGCGCGCCAGACGACGCGGTAGAACGCCGGGAAGGCGGCGTCCTCGGCGCGGATGACGCGCCACTGGGCCGACTGGAAGACGAGCGCGCCGCCGGCCTCGCGGCACAGCTCGCAGGACGGCCGGAACGAGGGCGGGGACAGCGGGTGGAACTCGGGCATGGCGGCGGCGGCGGAAGGAGCGGGATTGCGGGCCGCTCCGGTGGCGAGCCGGCCGCGCGATGCGGTATTGTGTGACAGCCCGCCTGCGCCGCCTCGCGCTCGCCACCGCCGTGTGCGCCGCCGGCGCCGCGCACGCGCAGTTGCCCGTGCAGCCGGCCGCGAACCAGGAGGCGCTGCTGGCCAGTGCCGATCCCGCGCTGGCCGCCAACAAGAGGCTGGTGTTCGATTTCTGGCGCGAGGTCTTCGAGGGCGGGCACCTGGAGCTGGCCGACAGGTACATGGCCGAGGGCTATATCCAGCACAACCCGAACGTGCCCACCGGCCGAGCGGCGTTCGTCGACTTCTTCAAGCGCTTCGCCAAGCCGAAGGAAATCCAGCCGCGCATCGCCGCGCCGCTGGTCTCGATCGTGGCCGAGCGCGACCTCGTGATCCTGAGCTTCGTGCAGCCCACCAAGGATCCGAAGGACGCGTCCAGGACGGCCACGACGACGTGGTTCGACATGTTCCGCATCGAGAACGGCAAGATCGCCGAGCACTGGGATTGCGCGCCCAGGCAATGACCGCGGTGCTGCGCCAGGCCACCCGCGACGACCTCGCCGGCATCTGGCGGGTGCGCTACGCCGTTTCCGAGAACACGCTCGCGCCGGGACGCATCGGCAACGACGAGGTGATCGCCCAGCTGGAGACGACCGGCCGCGGCTGGGTCGTGGAGGAAGGCGGCGAGGTGGTCGCCTTCGCGATCGGCGACGCCAGCGGCGCCAACGTGTGGGCGCTGTTCGTCGACCCGCGCGCGGAAGGCCGCGGCCACGGCTCGCGGCTGCACGACACGATGGTCGAGTGGCTGTGGACGAACGGCCTGACCACGCTGTGGCTGACCACCGGCGCCCGCACCCGGGCGCGCGGCTTCTACGAGCGCCGCGGCTGGCGCTGCACGGCCGAGCTCGACGACGGGCAGGTGCGGCTGGAGCTGGCGAACGCCTGGTCCTAGTGTGCTCACCCGGAAGTACGCGCGCAGCCGTATCGCGCGTGCGGACTCCCCGGGCAGCACACCAGCCGTCAGCGGCCCTTCTTGCGACCCGCGGCGGTCGCCGGCAGGCTGCCGTCGCACAGCGTCAGCACCTTGACCGTCGGCGCGCCCGGGAAGCCGTTGGCGACCGGGGTCGCCGGGCGGGCGTCGAACGCGATGCGGCAGCCGTCGGGGGAGACCGCCACCGGCTGCGACATCGCGCAGCCGTCGGCGCCGCCGGCCTGGCCCGGCGCGGGCCGGGCGGTGCACCACACGCGCCGGCTCTGCTCGCCCTGGACGACGTAGAGGCCGCCGCCGCTGGCGGCCGGGCCCGGCTGGATCACGAGGTCGCCCGCGCCGGTGGCGATCATCTCGGCCGGTCCGGTCGCGGACAGCGCATCGAGCTGGCGCACCAGGCCCGCGGGCAGCGCATGGCGCGTGACGCGGCCGTCGAGGTCCATCGTGACCAGCGGGGCGTCGTGCGGCGGATCCTGCAGGCGGTCGTGGACGCCCGGCGCCAGCTGGTAGGCCTTGCGGAACGGCAGCCAGCGCACGTCGTGCGAGATGTCGGACAGGGTCACGGCAAGGGGCACCTTCTTCCTGGGCGTGACCAGCGTCGGCCCGGCCGGATGGCCGCTGTCGTCCAGTGCCCCCCAGCTGAGCGTGCCGTGCTCGGGCTCGAGGTAGCGCAGCGGCTTCTTGCTGGCCAGCAGGTCGTGCACGCCCAGGTCCTCGGGTGCGGGCTTCAGGCAGGCGCCCGGGTGCCAGCCGGCGGCGTCGGCGGCCGGCCCCAGCTTGTGCGTGGCCGGGTCCCAGGTGGCGAACTGCTGCACGGCCGGGGCCGCGCGCGAGCCGACGGCAAAGCGCGATTCGAGGTCGCCGACCTCCAGGCTGACGAGGTGGTGGGCGGCGTTGGCGCAGTCGATGAAGCCGCGCGGCACCAGCACGCCGGTGCTGCGCGTCGGCACGCCGTACGCGACGATGCGGCGCACCATCCAGGGCGCCTTGGCGTGGGCGTCGGCGAAGGTGGTGATGGCCAGGGTGTCGTCGTCCAGCCAGGCGAAGCGGCCCGGCATCTGCGTGATGACCGGCACGCCGGTCTCGAGGATCTCCAGCGGGGCGTCCACCGGCGCACTGCCGGCGCCTGCCCTGGGCGCGGCGACGGCGGCCGGCGCCGTCGCCTGCTTGCCGGTGGCGGGGCAGTCCCCGTCGGTGTAGATCGGCGCGCCCTTGGCGTCGAGGCATTTCTGCAGGTCGGCGAAGGCGGGAGTCGACAGCGCCAGGGCCAGCAGCGGAAGGAGACGGATCATGGGTGCGGATGCCGGGGACGGGTATGTTCGAAACGCTGGATTCTCACACCTTGTTACGAACACCGGTGTCCCCCTTGTGGGGGAGGCCGGCCGTCTCCGCGAACCCGTCCTGCCCGGGGGGCGGGCGGCGAAAGATAAACTGGCGGGATGACCTCCCCCGACCGCCCCACGCCCGTCGCGCTCACCGTGCACCAGCAGTCGCGCGCGCTGGAGATCGCGTTCGACGACGGGCGCACGTTCCGCATCCCGTTCGAGCTGATGCGCGTCTATTCGCCGTCGGCCGAGGTCCAGGGCCACGGCCCCGGCCAGGAGACGCTGCAGACGGGCAAGCGCGACGTCGTCATCGACGCCATCGAGCCGGTGGGACACTATGCGGTCAAGCCCACGTTCTCCGATGGCCACGACACCGGCCTGTTCACCTGGGACTACCTCTACCGCCTGGGCGCGCAGCAGGACGAGCTGCTGACCCAGTACCTCGAGCGCCTGGCCGCCGCCGGCCTCGACCGCGATGCCGAGATGCCCAAGCCGGGCGCCGGGTCGTGCCATTCACACTGAAAGAATTCCCATGAGTCAAACCCACTTCGGCTACGAGACCGTCGACGAGACCGAGAAGGCGAGCAAGGTGCGCGGGGTGTTCGACTCCGTCGCCAAGAAGTACGACGTGATGAACGACCTCATGTCGGGCGGCCTGCACCGCGCATGGAAGGCCTACACCGTGGCGGTCGCCAACCTCAAGGCGGGCGACAAGGCGCTGGACATCGCCGGCGGCACCGGCGACCTGGCGCGGGCGTTCGCCAGGCGCGTCGGCCCCACCGGCATGGTCGTGCATACCGACATCAACGAGGCGATGCTGCGCGTCGGCCGCGACCGCCTGATCGACGAGGGCCTGGTGCTGCCCACGACGATCTGCGACGCCGAGAAGCTGCCGTTCCCCACCGGCCGGTTCGACCTCGTCAGCGTGGCCTTCGGCTTGCGCAACATGACGCACAAGGATGTCGCGCTGGCCGAGATGAACCGCGTGCTGCGTCCGGGCGGCCGCCTGCTGGTGCTCGAGTTCTCCAGGATCGCCGCGCCGCTGCAGAAGGCCTACGACTGGTATTCGTTCAATGTGCTGCCGCGCGTGGGCAAGGTCGTGGCCGGCGACGCCGACAGCTACCGCTACCTGGCCGAGTCGATCCGCATGCACCCCGACCAGGCGACGCTCAAGGCGATGATGAAGACCGCGGGCTTCGGCCACGTCGACGTGCACAACATGGCTGCCGGCGCCGTGGCGCTGCACGTCGGCATCAAGTGCTGACCGCATGGCCACGATCCTGCTGACCGGCGCGACCGGCTACATCGCCTCCCACACCTGGCTCGAACTGCAGGCCGCCGGCTACGACGTCGTCGGCCTGGACGACTTCTCCAACAGCTCGCCCGAGGTGCTCAACCGGCTCGAGGAGCTGTCGGGCAGGGCGCCGGTGTTCGAGCGCGCGAGCGTCTGCGACGCCGACGCGATGGACGCCGTCTTCGCGCGGCATCGCATCGACGCCGTCGTCCACTTCGCGGCCTTCAAGGCGGTGGGCGAATCGACGCAGCAGCCACTGCGCTACTACGCCAACAACATCGGCGGGCTGCTCACGCTGTGCACGGCGATGCAGGCACACGGCGTCAGGCGCATCGTCTTCAGCTCGAGCGCGACCGTGTACGGCAAGCCCGAGACGCTGCCGATCCGCGAGGACGCGGCCACCAGCACGACCAACCCGTACGGCGAGACCAAGCTGATCGGCGAGAAGATCCTGCTGGACATGACCGCCGCCGATCCGACGTGGCAGACCGGCATCCTGCGCTACTTCAACCCGGTGGGCGCGCATGCGAGCGGGCGCATCGGCGAGGACCCGCGCGGCGTGCCCAACAACCTGATGCCGTACGTGGCGCAGGTGGCCATCGGCCGGCGCCCGCGGCTGTCCGTGTTCGGCGACGACTACGACACCCCCGACGGCACCGGCGTGCGCGACTACATCCACGTGGTCGACCTCGCGCAGGGCCACGTCAAGGCGCTGGACAAGCTGCTGGGCGCGCCCGGCTCGGTGCTGGTCAACCTGGGCACCGGCCGCGGCTACAGCGTGCTGGAGCTGATCGCCGCGTACGAGAAGGCAAGCGGCAAGGCCGTGCCCTACGACATCGTCGCGCGCCGTCCCGGCGACATCGACAGCTGCTACGCCGACCCGGCCAAGGCGCTCGCCGAAATCGGCTGGAAGGCCACGCGCGACCTTGCGGCGATGTGCGAGGACAGCTGGCGCTGGCAGACGATGAATCCGGGCGGGTTCGACGCGGTGGCGTGATGCCGGCCGCGCGCCGCGTCGTCGCGGTCTTCGACTTCGACGGCACGGTCACCGACCGCGACACGCTCGTGCCCTTCCTCGTGGCGGCGTTCGGCCGCCGGCGCGTCGCCGCGGCGTTCGCCGCCCAGCCGCTCGCGTTCGCGGGCACGCTGCTGCGCGTCATGCCGATCGACGCGTTCAAGCGCCGCGTGCTGCGCCGCCTCGTCAAGGACACCCCCGCGCCGCGCCTGCGTGCGCTCGGCCCCGCGTACGCGCGCGCGCTGGCGTCACGCGTGCGCCCGGGCGCGCTCGAGCGCATCGCGTGGCACCGCGCGCAGGGCCACCTGCTGGTGCTGGCCAGCGCGACGCTGGACGTCTACCTCGACCATGTCGGCACGCAGCTGGGTTTCGACCACGTGCTGTGCACGCGCCTGGCCAGCCGGCCCGGCGACGACGGCGTCGACCGCCTGACCGGCGCGCTGGAGGGCCGCGACTGCACCGGCCCGGAGAAGCTGCGGCGGCTGGCCGCGCTGCTGGGCGACCTGCGGGCCCACGAGTTGCACGCGTACGGCGACAGCGCCGGCGACCGCGAACTGCTCGCGGCCGCCGATCACCCGCATTTCCAGCCGTTTCGGCGCTGAGCGTCACTGTCGGGCAACGCCCGCCACCTACAATCGCCCCCATGGACTTGCCTTTCCAGGATCTCTGGCTGCCCGCCGTGCGCAACCGCATGGTGCTGTTCGCCAACCACGTGCTGACCGGCTGCCCGCCGGCGGTCGAGCGACTGCGCGCGCATGCGGGCAAGACGATCCGCGTCGACGTCACGGGCTGGCCGGGGCTGGTCCCGGTGCCGCCGCCGCTGTCGCTGCGGGTCACGCCGGCCGGCCTGTTCGAGGGCATCGAGCCCGCCGAGGAAGCCGGGCTGGTGCCCGACCTGCAGGTCAGGCTGGACGCGGCCGACCCGGCCAAGGCGGCGGGCAACGTGTTCAAGGGCGGCCTGCCGCCCATGTCCATCGACGGCGACGGCGCGCTGGCGGCCGACGTCAGCTGGATCGCGCAGAACGTGCGCTGGGATCCGGCCGCCGACGCCGAGCGCTTCTTCGGCCCGACCGTGGCCGAGGCCGTCAGCCGCGCGAACGAGCAGTTCACGCAGATGGGCGAGAAGGTGCGCAGCGCCGTGGGGCAGCTGTTCGACCAGTTGCAGGCGCGCAAGAAGTCGTGAGTCTCCAGGCCAGCCGCGCGAGCGCACTGACCCGATGAAACATTTCGCGCGTCTGCTCTTCATCACGTTCACGCTGCTGCGGTTCGGCGTCGACGAGATCGCGCTCGGGCGCGTGCGCCAGCCGTGGCTGCGCGGGCTGGCCCGGCTGCTGTCCATCGGCCGCAGCTACGACGAGCCGCGCGGGCCGCGCCTGCGCCAGGCGCTGGAGCGGCTGGGCCCGATCTTCATCAAGTTCGGCCAGGTGCTGTCGACGCGGCGGGACCTGCTGCCCGCCGACATCGCCGACGAACTCGCGCTGCTGCAGGATCGCGTGCCGCCGTTCGACGGCGCGACCGCGCGCGGCCTGGTCGAACAAGGCCTGCTCAAGGAGCTGCGCCGCAATTTCGACGACGTCTTCCAGGATTTCGACAACACGCCGGTGGCCAGCGCGTCGATCGCGCAGGTGCACTTCGCCACGCTCAAGGGCGGGCGCGAGGTGGCGGTCAAGGTGCTGCGGCCCAACGTGCTGCAGGCCATCGAGAGCGACCTCGCCATCCTTCACACGGTGGCCCGCTGGGTCGAGCGCATCAGCGCCGACGGCAAGCGCCTGCGCCCGCGCGAGGTGGTCGCCGAGTTCGACATGTACCTGCATGACGAGCTCGACCTGATCCGCGAGGCCGCCAACGCCGCGCAGCTGCGCCGCAACATGGCCAGCCTCGACCTGATCATGGTGCCCGAGATGCTGTGGGACTTCTGCACGTCGCGGGTGATGGTGATGGAGCGCATGTACGGCGTGCCCATCAGCCAGGTCGAGCGCCTGCGCCAGGCCGGCGTCGACATCCCCAAGCTGGCGC
Organism: Burkholderiaceae bacterium; assembly: GCA_036569025.1. Classification (GTDB taxonomy): domain Bacteria; phylum Pseudomonadota; class Gammaproteobacteria; order Burkholderiales; family Burkholderiaceae_C; genus Scleromatobacter. The sequence goes on along the minus strand of DATCRO010000766.1, from coordinate 1,439 downwards.
GCGACGGCGTCACCATCTTCTTCACGCAGGTGTTCCGCGACGGCTTCTTCCACGCGGACATGCATCCCGGCAACATCCAGGTGAGCATCGCGCCGGAGACCTTCGGGCGCTACATCGCGCTCGATTTCGGCATCATCGGCACGCTCACGGAGTCCGACAAGGACTACCTCGCGCAGAACTTCATCGCGTTCTTCCGCCGCGACTACAAGCGCGTGGCCGAGCTGCACATCGAGAGCGGCTGGGTGCCGCCCGACACGCGCCTGGAGGCGCTCGAGAGCGCGGTGCGCGCCGTGTGCGAGCCGCACTTCGACCGCCCGCTCAAGGACATCTCGCTGGGCCAGGTGCTGCTGCGGCTGTTCCAGACCTCGCGCCGCTTCAACGTCGAGATCCAGCCGCAGCTGGTGCTGTTGCAGAAGACGCTGCTCAACGTCGAGGGCCTGGGCCGCCAGCTCGATCCCGAGCTCGACCTGTGGAGCACGGCGCAGCCGTTCCTGGAACGCTGGATGAACCAGCAGATCGGCTGGCGCGGGTTCATCGACCGCCTCAAGGACGAGGCGCCGCGCTACGCCCACTACATCCCGGCGCTGCCGCGGCTGGTGCACCAGGCGCTGACCATCGCGGCCCGCAAGGTCGAGGACGAGCTGATGCCGGCCTCCGCGGCGCAGGTCAACGCGCTGCTGAAGGAGCAGCGCCGCACCAACCGGCTGCTGCAGGCGATGCTGTGGGTCGCAGTGGGCTTCGTCGTCGGGCTGTGCGCGGCGCGGGTGTGGGTGGCGTTGCACTGAACGGCACCGGCTTCGCCGCTCGGCCGGCGCCCGGCCAGCGTGGATCCTGCGACTGCGCGCAGGATGACACTGGATTGGCGCTCCGCGACAAGGAGTCCGCTCGCTCGCGCGTGCGAGGTCGCCACGGAAGCGCAAGAGACGTCATCCTGCGCGCAGTCGCAGGATCCACCTCTGCCAGGGCCGCTCTTCTCGCTCCGCCCGGCTTGTTTCGTCACGAAAAGCCCCCATATTCACGGCTCGCGGGTCGTCCGGACCGGGTTTCAAGCCCCGGGGAGCAGGCGGCCTTTATAATTTCCTGTTTAGTCCAGAGAGCCCAGCCATGCCGATCTACGCGTATCGCTGCGCCTCGTGCGGCCATTCGCGCGACGTGCTGCAGAAGATTTCCGACCCCGTGCTGACCACCTGTCCGGCATGCGGAGCCGAGCATTTCCAGAAGCAGGTGACCGCCGCCGGTTTCCAGCTCAAGGGCTCGGGCTGGTATGTCACGGACTTCCGCAACGGCGGCGGCACCGGCGCGGCCGCCCCTGCCGCCAATCCGGCGCCCGCCTCGGGCGACGCCCCGGCCGCGGCGCCGGCCCCGGCGCCCGCGCCGTCCAGCGACGGCGGCGGCAGTGCGGCCGCGTCGTCCGGCGGTTCCTGCGGCACCGGCGCGGC
>DATCRO010000765.1:0-2103 GCA_036569025.1 Burkholderiaceae bacterium | reverse complement strand
GGCCCAAGCCGAACCGCGGCTGGATCGATCGCATCAAGAAGCCGTATTCGGGCCTGGGCCCGGGGTGGAAGGACATCGCGATCGCCGAGCTGCCGCAGGTCTACCGCGCGATGTTCCCGCCGCACAAGCGCCACCGGCACGTCGGCGAGAGCTTCGGGCCGTCCGGCGCGTGGTGGCTGCGCTCGCGGGTGGAGAACCGCATCCCCACCGTGTTCGGCTCGACGCTCGTCGACGCGCGGATGGCCGGGGGCAAGGTGGCCCTGACCGTGCGGCAGGACGGCGACGAACAGGAACTGCGCGCCGACCGCGTGATCGCGGCGACCGGCTTCCGGATCGACCTGGACCGCATCGACTACCTCGACCCGGCGCTGTCGGCCTCGATCGAACGAGAGGGGGCTGCGCCGCGGCTGGACCGCCACTACCAGACGTCCGTGCCGGGCCTGCACATCGTGGGCGCCGCCAGCGCGCCGACGTTCGGCCCGGTGATGCGCTTCATGTTCGGCGCCAAGCACGCCGCGCCGACGCTGGCGCGCAGCCTGCGCAACTGAGCGAGGCGCTCAGCGCCCGGCGCAGTCGCGCGCGAGGGACTTGGCCAGCATCTGGTCATTCGCGCCGGCCTGCGCAGTGGGCAGTGCCGGCGTCGCGGTCCGGCGGTGCGTCGCCTCGGCGCGGCGGATCCATTGGCACGCCAGCGCCCGGTCGACTGCCACGCCGCGCCCTTCGTAGTAGGCGTTGGCCAGGTTCATCTGCGCGAGGTCATAGTCCTGCGCGGCGGAGCGGCGCAGCCACTCGACGGCCGCGTGCTCGTCGCGCGGCACCCCCTTGCCCATGGCGAGCATGAGCCCCAGGTTGTTCTGCGCCTCCGCCACGCCCTGCTGCGCCGCCTGCCGGAACAGGGTGACCGCCATCGCGAAGTCGCGCGGCACGCCGGTGCCCGTGGCGTAATGGCGCCCGAGGTTGTTCTGCGCCAGCGGCAGGCCGTTGTCGGCGGCCTTGCGGTACCAGCCGACGATCTCCTCGGGGCGCAACGGCACCGGGCTGCCGCCGCGCTCGGCCAGCGACGCGAGGTTGTATTGGGCCTCGGGCAGGCCCTGGTCGGCGGCCTTGCGGTACCAGTCGAACGCCTGCGCCCGGTCCAGGGGTACGCCGTCGCCCAGTTCGAGGAGGTAGCCGAGCGAGAACTGCGCCTCGCGCACGCCTTGTTCCGCGGCTTCGCGGTACCACCTGGCCGCCGCACGCTTGTCGGCCGAGACCCCGCGGCCCTGCGAGTAGCACTGGCCCAGGGCATACCGGGCCTGGATGTCGCCCTGTTCGGCGGCCTTCGTGAACCAGCCGAACGCCTCGGCGTCGTCGCTCGCCGACTTGTTGCCGCTCAGCAGGTGGCCGAGGTTGTTCTGGGCCATCGCCAGGCCCATGCCGGCCGCCTGCCGCAGCAGGACGGTCGCCTGCGCGACGTCTTTGGGCACCCCGCGGCCGTACTGGTACATCAGCGCGAGGTTGTTGGCCGCGTACGCCTCGCCGCCATCGGCGGCCTTGCGGTAGTCGGCTGCCGCGGACGCCAGGTCGACCGGCGTGCCGCGGCCCTGCTCGGTCAGCCGCGCGGCGTTGTACAGGCCGCGCATGTGGCCCCCGTCGCCGGAGCGGCGGTACCACGCGAGGGCGAGCGCCAGGTTGGCGTCCACGCCCTGGCCGTTCTCGTAGTACAGGCCCAGCCGGTTCTGCGCCGGCCCATAGCCTTGTTCGGCCGCCTTGCGCGTCCAGGCAAATGCCTGGGACGCGTCCTTGGGTCGGCCGCCATCGCCTTGGTCGAAGCACAGCGCGAGGCCGAGCTGCGCGTGCGCATGGCCCTGGTGCGCGGCCTTCTCGTACCAGTCGCACGCCTTGGCCGGGTCGCGCGCCACGCCCGTGCCGTACGAATAGAAAATGCCCAGTGCGTCCTGTCCCTCGGGCAGGTCCTGCGCGGCGGACTTGGTGGCCCAGGTGAACGCCTGCACGTCGTCGTGCTCCGCGCCGTCGCCCGTCGCGTAGCGGCGCGCCAGGTAGAACTGCGCCATGCCGTTGCCGCCCTCGGCCAGTTTCTGCAGCTCCGGCAGCGACAGGCGG
>DATCRO010000764.1:0-4485 GCA_036569025.1 Burkholderiaceae bacterium | reverse complement strand
CTCCAGGCCCGCGGTGTTGCGCGCGTTGTCGGTCATCGCCGGCGGCAGCGGCACGTGCACTCGGCCCCACGCGGCCTCGACGCCGTTCGTCGCGAACGCCGTCTGCCCCTGGCGCAGCCAGTCCGGATCGGGAACGGTGTCGTCGTCGGTGAATGCGACCACCCTGCCCTGTGCCGCGCGCCAGCCGCGGTTGCGCGCCGCGGCCGGCCCGCGCGTGCCCTGCGGCCGCAGGTAGCGGATCACCGGCCCGCCGCGCCGGCATGAGCGGATGGCCACCTCGCTGCAGCAGGCGCGCGTGTCCTCGGTGCAGCCGTCGTCGACGACGATCACCTCGAACGCATGGCCCGGCAGCGACTGCGCCAGCAGCGCGTCCAGGCAGCGCGCGAGCAGCGCCGGGCGGCGGTACGTCGGGATCACCACGCTCAGGGACGGGATCGGGAAGTCCATCGTTCTCTTCTCACTTGTCGACATGCCGCTATTTCTCCAGCAGGAAGCGGCCGATGACCAAGGCGTCGAGCGGGGTCGAGAAGAACGCGTCGAGCGCGTCCTTGGGCGTGCACACCACCGGCTCGCCGCGCACGTTGAACGAGGTGTTGACGAGGACGGGCACGCCCGTGATGGCCTGGAAGGCCTTGAGCGTGTCGTGGTAGCGCGGGTTGGTGCCGCGCTCCACGGTCTGCACGCGCGCGGTGCGGTCGGCGTGGCAGACCGCAGGGATGCGCGCGGCCTGGCCGGGGCGCACGTCGTACAGGAACAGCATGAACGGCGCCTCGCCGCCGTTGGCCTCGGCGGGCATGAACCAGGCGGACAGGTCCTCGCGCGGTAGCACCGGCGCGACGGGCCGGAAGTCCTCGCGGTCCTTCAGCTCGTTCAGGCGCGCCTGCATCTGCGGGCTGCACGGCGAGGCGAGGATCGAACGCCCACCCAGCGCGCGCGGGCCGAATTCCATGCGGCCCTGGAACCAGCCGATGATGTGATCCTGCGCCAGCAGCCTGGCCGTCTCGCCGGCCACGTCGTCCAGCCGGCGATAGCGCAGCTTGGCCCAGCGCAGCAGCTGCTCGATCTCGTCGTCGTCGAAGCCCGGCCCCCAGTACGCATGCTTCATCGTCCAGGTGCGCGCGACCGGCGCGCCGGCCAGCGTGCTGCGCTCGCGGTGATCCGTCCACAGCGCCGCGCCGAGCGCGGTGCCGGCATCGCCGGCCGCGGGCTGCACCCAGACCTCGTCGAAGATGCCGGCGTCGCGCAGCTTGGCATTCATCACGCAGTTCAGCGCGACGCCGCCGGCCATCGCGAGGTGGCGCTCGCCGCTGGTGTCGCGCAGCCACGAGGCCAGGCGCAGCACCGTGCGCTCCAGCGCCAGCTGCAGCGAGGCGGTGAGGTCGAAGTGATGCTGCTCGAGCGGCGCGCCGCGTTCGCGCGCGGGCCCGAACAGCGCGACGGGGTCGAAGTCCGCGATGGTGTACCGGCCGTTCGCACCGATCTCGATCATCTCCAGGAAGCGGCCCACCATCGTCGGCTTGCCGAGCGCGGCCAGCGCCATCACCTTGTACTCGTCGCTCGAATGCAGGAAGCCCAGGTGCGAAGTGATCTTCTCGTACAGCAGGCCCAGCGAATGCGGCATCGTCACCTCGCCGAGCGCCTCGTAGCGCCCGTCGCGCCAGCGGCCGTACGCGGTCGTCGCCTCCTCGCCGCGGCCGTCCAGCGTCATGACCGCGCAGCGCTCGAACGGCGCGGCCAGGAAGGCGCTGGCCTGGTGGCACAGGTGGTGGTCGAGATAGTGGAACCTGAACGGGCCGTCATGACGCACGCCGCGAAAGCGCGCCTGCAGATGATGCGGCGCGCCGTCGGCCAGCTGGCGTGGCGCGTTCACCAGGTGGCACGCGAACAGCGGATCCCACGGGCTGTCCCAGTCCGAGCGTTCGACGCTGTCCAGGTCCATCGGCAGCAGCGCGAAGCCGTTGGGCAGGCGGTCGCGCACGAAGCGCGCCGGGTCGTAGCTGTAGGCCACGTGGTCGACGTCGGCCAGCGTGATGCCCGCCTCGCGCAGGCAGTAGTCGATCGCGGCGAACGGCAGCTCCCAGGCCGAGAACGGCACCGGCCGCTTGCCGTGCTTGATGCGCGAGAAGCGCTCTTCCTCCGCGGCGGCGACGAGCACGCCGTCGCGCACCAACGCGGCGGCGCTGTCGTGGAAGGCGGCGTTGATGCCCAGGGTGATCATGCGAGGGTCTCCAGCAAGAGGGGTTGGAAGGTTTCGGCACGCGGCTGGCCCAGCAGCGACAGCGCCGCGTCGACCGCCTCGGCGGGCGCGACGTCGGCGATGCAGCGGTGGTGCCCCTGCGGGCAGCGGCTCTTGAGGCAGCCGCGGCAATCGACGTCGCGGCTGAGCACGCGCGCGGGCACCTGCCACGGCGTGTGCTGCGGGTTCGTCAGCGCGTAGACGTCGACCACCGGCGTCCCGAGCGCCGCGGCCAGGTGCGCCGGGCCGCTGTTGTTGCACAGGAGCAGGTCGGCGCGGGCGATGAGCGCGCCGAGCTGGCCCAGCGTCAGCCGCCCCGCCAGCGAATGCGACGGCTGCTTCATGCAGGCGCGCGCCGCTGCCACCAGCGCGGTCTCGTCGGCGCTGCCCGTGAACACGATGCGTGCGCCCTGCTCGTACGCGAGCACGTCGGCGGCCTGGCCGAAGCGCTCCGCGGGCCAGCGGCGCGACGGCGCCGTCGCGCCGACGTGCACGACCACCAGCGGCCGGTCGTCGCCGTCCCCGGCCTCGCCGTCCAGCCAGGCGTCGATGCGCGCGATGTCGCACTCGCGCAGGCGAAAGCGCAGGCGTTCGTCGGGGGTCGTCCAGCCGACGTGGCCGACCAGGTCGAGCTGGCGCCGCACCTCGTGGCGCGCGTCGTCCAGCACGAGGTCCGTCTCGGGCACCCAGTCGCTGAGCAGGCCGTACGGGTTCTCGCGCACGTGCGCGAGGCGCAGCGGGATGCCGGCCAGGCGGCACAGCAGCGCGGCCGGCAGCGCGCTCTGCGTGCACACCGTGAAGATGACGGCGGCGTCGAAACGGCCGTCGGCCAGGCGCTCGACGAGGACATGGTCGTTGCGCGGGTCGGCCTCGCCGGGCACCCAGGGCACGCGCGCGGGAACGATCTCGCGCACCATGGGCAGGTGCGGGGCGAGCGCACCCGCGCCGGGGCCGCCCAGGAGCGTGATCTCGACGCCGGGCAGCGTCTCGGCCGCGGCCGCGAGCGCGGGCGTCGTCATCAGCACGTCGCCGAGGTTGTCGACGCGCACGGCCAGCAGGCGCCGCACGCCGCGCCACGCGGCCCGCCGCGCCGCGTCGGCCGCCATCGCCGGCGCGGTCATGCGGCAGCCTCCGTCCTGCGGACTGCGGTCGATTCGCCCTTCGGTCGGCCGTGCGGACTCATGCAGCCACCCGCAGCGCGTCGCCTTCGGCCGCCATCGCGACGGGCACCGTCGACTCGAGGATCGCGTGCGCGGCCTCCAGCAGGTTCGCGCAGCGATGCTCCGGCGACCGCATCGCGCCCGGCACCCACTCCGACTCATGGCCGACGTCCAGCAGGACGCTGCGGCAGCCGGCGCGGTGGCCGGCCTCCACGTCGTTGAGGATGTCGCCCACCATCCAGGACGCCGCCAGGTCGATGCCCAGCGCGCGCGCCGCCTCCTCCAGCAGGCCCGCGCGCGGCTTGCGGCAGGCGCAGCCGGCCTCGTCGCGATGCGGGCAGGCGAAGAAGCCGTCGATCGCGACGCCCTCTTGCGACAGCCGTTCGACCAGCGCATCGTGCAGCCGCTCGAGCGCAGCGCGGTCGAACAGGCCGCGGGCGATGCCCGACTGGTTGGTGACGACGACGAGCCGGTAGCCGGCGTCACGCCACAGCCGCAGCGCCTCGAACGCGTGCGGCGTGAAGCGCAGCTTCGCGGGATCGACGTTGTACGGCACGTCCTCGATCAGCGTGCCGTCCTTGTCCAGGAAGATCGCCGGCCGGCGCGCGCTGCCCGGCACTGTCGCGGGGCGCGCGGCGTCGAGGCCCGCCAGGTGGAAGATCGAGGCGTGGCCGCGCCGGGCGCGCGCGCGCACCGCGTCGTCGAAGACGCCGGCCAGGCTCGCCGCGACCCGCGCCCACGTGAACTCGGCGCGCACGCGCCGCAGGCCGGCCTCGCCCATCGCCCGTGCGCGCGCAGGTTCGGCGCGCAGGCGCGCGAGGGCGTGGGCGAGCGCGCGTTCGTCCTTCGGCGGCACCAGCAGGCCGGTGATGCCGTCGACCACGGTGTAGCGCACGCCGCCGACCGCGCTGCCGACGACGGGCCGCGCGCAGGCCATCGCCTCGAGCGGCGTGATGCCGAACGGCTCGTACCAGGGCGTGGTGACGAAGATGTCCGCGGCGCTGTAATAGAGCTTGAGGAACTCGCGGCTGCGCCGCCCGGTGAACACCACCGAGCCGCCGATGCCCTCCTCGCGCGCCAGCGCCTGCA
>DATCRO010000763.1:0-5558 GCA_036569025.1 Burkholderiaceae bacterium | reverse complement strand
CGGCCCTGCGGGTGATCCTCCAGAAAGCCCGCCTTCGGCGTTGCGAGCGCTTGCCGTGGCGCCGCCACGTCGGCGCGCCCGCGCCTTGAAGGCGGGCTTTCTGGAGGTCACGCGGGCACGCATTTAGTGTGAACAGGCCCTGGCCGGCGTGCCGGCTCACTTGGGCTGCTCGCTGCCGTACGTCCTGGCCAGGTAGTCGACGATCTCGGGCATGTCCTCGTCGGCGACCGGCGCCTTGAAGACGGTCTTCATGCGATGCACCATCGCGTCCCAGTACGGGCGCGCGGCGGTCGGCGGCTGCATGCGCATGTATTCGGCCGAATGGCACATCGTGCAGTTGGCCTGCGCCTTGGCGTAGCCGGGCAGCGGGCTGGGCTTGAGCTGCACGGCGTCGGGCGGCAGCTGGATGTCCTTGGCCGCCAGCGGCAGGGCCAGACCCGCGGCGACGCAGGCGACGGCGAGGAGGGTTGCGTGCTTCATGGGGCCTCCTTCAGCTGGCCTGGACCTTGACCGACTCGACGACGTTGCGCATGTAGCCCGATGGCTGCCACAACGCCTCCATCGGCTGGCTCTCGCCCGAGCGGTTGAAGGCGCGCACGCGCAGGTCGTGCGCGCCGGCCGCCGGCGTGAAGCCGAACGTGAACTCGCGGAACGAGAAGCGTCCGAGATCCTCGCCCAGCGTCGCCTCGCGCCAGCTCTGGCCGCCGTCGGCGCTCCAGGCGACCTCGCGGATGCCCTGGCCGCCGTCGAAGGCGATGCCGCGCACCGCCAGCGCCCTGCCCGCCGGCACGCGCGCGCCGTCGGCCAGCGAGGTGATGAACGAGCGCACGTTGAAGCGGCCGATCGGGCGCGTGGCCGCCGGCGCGGTGCCGGGCTCGACGCATGCACAGGCGTTGTCCGGCACGCGGTAGGCCGGCTTCATCCAGAAGCCGTCGTAGACCTGGTCGATCACCTGGATGTCGGACAGGTGCTTGACCCAGTAGGTGCCGTAGTAGCCGGGCACCACCAGCCGCACCGGATAGCCGTTGAGGAACGGCAGCTCGGCGCCGTTCATCTGGTACGCCACCATCACCTCGCCATTGGTGGCGACGTTGATGTCCAGCGCCTTGACGAAGTCGCCGCCGCCCATCAGCGCCATGTCCAGCCCGTCGAAGGTGACCTGTCTGGCGGTGTTCTTCACCTCGGCGCGCGCGAGGATGTCCTTGAGCGGGACGCCCACCCAGCGCGCGTTGCCCATCGTGCCGTTGGTGCTCTGTCCGCCGGTCACGCGCGGGTTGAACAGCGCGCGGCCGTTGCCCGAGCACTGGTTGACGGCCACGAGCTCCACCGGCTTGAACTGCGTGCGCAGGTCGGCCATGGTGAGCTCGAACGACTTGCCCGCCGCGTTGCCGCCGACCTTGATGACGTGCCTGTCGCCATCGATCGAGGTCGGGATGCCGGCATTGTGGTACCGCACGAAGAACGCGTCGTTGGGCGTGATGACGCCTTCGTTGAAGACGGAGAACGGCGTCTCGAGCTGCGGCGGCCGCGACGTGATCACGATCAGCGGGCGCTTCTCGGGGAACGCCACCAGGTCGCGGTGGCCGTTGACGATCGGCAGTTCGACGCCGGCGCCCGCGGCGCGCGCGGCGCGACCGGCCAGCGAGGTGGCCAGGCCGGCACCGCCGGCGACGACGAGCCTGCGGCGCAGGCGGTTGGCGGGAGGGTTCGTCATTGGAGCTTCCTTGGGATGGCGACGGTTCCGATACAGGACTTTCATTCCGCGGACCTCGACCGATCCGCGAAATGGACGAATGCAGCTCGACGGGAGTGTAGACCCGGGGTGCGTTTGTCCAAACGAGGTTTCGTCTGGATACAGCACGCCGTATGCAACTGACCTACCCTGTTCGAGCGCCATGCAGTGAGGGAAGAAGACCCCGGCCAAGTGCCCGAGAGCGTCTTCGCAGCGCGCGGAATCCGGTTCCGTCATCGCCGCCAGGAGGTCGAAAATCGTGAAGCATCTCACTGCTTTCCTGCTGTCTTGCCTGCTCAGTGCCAACGCGCTGGCCGACATCACCGCTCTCGTCGTCACCGAACCCAGCAATCGCAAGGACGCCATGATGGTGTCGCGCGAGGCGTTGCAGGCTCACCTGTCCAGGGTATTGAAGGACGCGGTCGTCGTGACTACCACCGACGACATGACCGACGCGATGCGCGCCACGCGCAGCGGCGGCTACGACGTCTTCATCGCCCCGCCGCAGGTCGCGGCCTCCGCGCTGGGGCACGGCTACGCGCTGGTGGGCGCCACCGACAGCGACGAACAGTACCTGCTGGTGGGCCGCAGCGACCTGGCATCGGTCGGTGCGCTGCGCGGCAAGGAAATCTACCTGCCGCAGCAGGACTCGATCTACACCTACCTCGCGCGCGGCCTGCTGAACGCGAACGGCCTGAGCTTCAAGGACATGAAGCACATCGACTATGAACGCTACCCGCAGGCGGGCCTGTACGCGCTGATGCTGGGCCGCTCGGAGGCGACGATGGTGCGCAGCGCCGACTGGGAGAGCTGGGACCGCGAGCACGCGGGCATCGCCAAGGTCCTGGCCATCTCCAGCGCGGTGCCGGGCGGCTACTCGGTGACCGTGCGCCGCAAGCTGCCATCCGAGACGCGCGGCAAGCTGGCGCACTGGTTCGAGAACGACGGCGTCGCCTGCGGCCTGAAGCCGGTGTTCGCGCACCCGGACCTGACGCCGTACACGCGCGTCGCCGAACTCGGCACCTTCACCCCCAAGGCGCTGCCGGGCGCCACGGTGGTCGACCACGATGCCGTCAAGGCGCTGGTCAGCAACGGCGCGGTGCTGGTCGACACGCGCATCGAGTCCGAATACAAGGACAAGCACATCCCCGGCGCGCTGTGGCTGCCCTATGGCGAGAAGAGCCTGAAGGACGTGGCGTTCGACGCCAAGGTCGACAACTTCCCCGGCCTGGCCAGGCTGGATCGCGCGCAGAACATCGTGTTCCAGTGCAACGGGCCGGAATGCTGGAAGTCGTACAAGGCCAGCCGCGCCGCGATCGCCGCCGGCTACAAGCACATCTACTGGTTCCGCGGCGGCATGCCCGAATGGGAGATGGCCGGCGAGCGCACGGAGAAGACGGGCGCGACGCTGGCGCTGTCCAACTGACGCCCTCGCGCGCCGACGCGCGGGCCGGCGCTCACTTCAACGGCCACGCATGCAGGATGAGCGGCGTGCCCACGAACAGCACCATCAGCGTCAGCGGCAGGCCGAGGCGCCAGTAGTCGCCGAACCGGTAGCCGCCCGGGCCCATCACCAGCGTGTTGTTCTGGTGGCCGATGGGCGTGAGGAAGTCGCAGGCGCAGCCGAGCGCCACCGCCATCAGGAACGGGTCGGCGCGGTAGCCCAGGTTGGTCGCCACCGCCGCCGCGACCGGCCCCAGCACGAGCACCGCTGCGGCGTGGTGCAGCAGCGGCGTCAGCAGCATCGCCGTGAGCACCACCAGCCCGACGGCGGCGTAGCCCGGCACCTGGCCGGCGGCGTGCGTCAGGCCGTGCGCGATCAGCGCCGTGGCGCCCGTGTCCTTGAGCGCCTCGCCGACCGGGATCAGGCAGCCCAGCATCACGATCACCGGCCATTCGACCGCGTCGTAGGCCTCCTTGGCGTTGATCTGGCGCGCCAGCACGGTCAGCGCCGCGGCGCCGAAGAAGGCCACCTCGACGTCGACCCAGCGCAGGCCCACCAGCAGCAGCGCCACGGCCAGCAGCGCGATCGGGATCAGGCCGCTCGCCTTGCGCCCGAGCGTGAGCTTGCGGTCGGCCAGCGGCAACACGCCGAGCTCGTCCACCGACGCCTGCAGCTTCTTGCCCCAGCCCTGCAGCAGCACGACGTCGCCCGCGGAAAAGCAGTGCGAGCGCAGGCGCCTGACCGTGGCCTTGCTCGCCTGGTGCACCGCGAACAGGTTGACGCCGAAGCGATGGCGCAGGTTCAGCGACGCAGGCGTCTGGCCCACCAGCATCGAGTCGCGCGGCACGATGACCTCGAGCACCTCCATCTCGTCGGTCTTGTGCTCGGGCTGCGCGAGTTCCTTGGAGCCGGCGATCTCGTAGCCCGTCTTGGCGACCAGCTTGTCGATGACGGTCGGGTCGCCCAGCACCACCAGCACGTCGCCGGCGTAGATGCGCCAGTCCTCGGCCGGGATGTAGCGCCGGCCGCCCTCGCGCACGATGGCCGCGACCGACGCCTCGCCTTCCGAGAGCTCCTCGAGCGACCTGACCGTCAGCTCGGGCAGCGCCGGTGTCGCGGGCACGCGCAGCTCGGTGGAATAGGACTCGATCGAGAAGCTCTCCTCGGCCGACTTCTGGCCTTCGCGCCGGGGGATCAGGCGCCAGCCCACCGCCAGGAACGCGATGGCCAGCGTGGTCAGCGGCAGGCCCACCGGCACGAAGTCGAACAACCGGAAGCCCGGCAGGCCGATCTCCTGGCGCACGCTGGAGATCAGCAGGTTGGGCGACGTGCCGATCTTGGTGATGGTCCCGCCCACCAGCGAGCCGAAGGCCAGCGGCATCAGGTAGGCCGAGCGCGGCATGTTCGAGCGCCGTGCCGCCTGGATCGCCATCGGCATCACGATGCCCAGCGTGCCCACGTTCTTGACGAAGGCCGACAGGTAGCCGACCGCGGCCGTGAGGATGCCGATCTGCAGCGACGGCGACTTCACGCGTGCGAGCAGCGCTCCGATCCACACGTCCAGCACGTTGGACGCCGCGATCGCGCGGCTGACCACCAGCACCGAGCCGATGATGATGATGACCGGGTTGGAGAAGCCGGAGAACGCCTTGCCCGCCGGCACCACGCCCAGCACGACGGCCGCCACCAGCGCGAGCGCGGCGACGAGGTCGAACCGCAGCCGCCCGCTCATGAACAGGGCGAGCATGGCGGCGATGACGATGAAGGCCTCGGCCTGGTGCAGGGTCATGCGTGCTCCGGCATCGGGCACGCCACGGCAGCGGCCCTCCTCGGGCGGGGCATGGCAAACGGGGTGCCATGCTCGACGGCAGCACCCTCGTGGAAGACGTGTCTTTCCGGGCACGCCCGCGCGATACTCGCCAGACTCATCCGATCCACGGGAGAACGACGATGACCGGCGAACAGATCCGCTTCGACGACGGTGCGGCCTACGAGGACTTCATGGGCCGCTGGAGCCTGCTGGCCGGCAACGCCTTCCTGGACTGGCTGTCGCCCGCCAAGGGCCTGCGCTGGCTGGACGTGGGATGCGGCAACGGCGCGTTCACCGAGCTGCTGGTCGAACGCTGCGCGCCCAGGTCGGTGCAGGGCATCGACCCGTCCGAGGCGCAGGTCGCGTTCGCGCGCACGCGCCTCGCGGGCGCGCCCGGCATCACGCTGCGCACCGGCAGCGCGATGGCGCTTCCGTACGAGGATGGCGCGTTCGACGCCGTCGCCTCGGCGCTGGTGATCTTCTTCGTGCCCGACGCGCCCGGGGCGGTCGTCGAGATGGCGCGCGTCACGCGCCCCGGCGGCGGCGTGTGCGCCTACGCCTGGGACCTGCTC
>DATCRO010000762.1:0-5085 GCA_036569025.1 Burkholderiaceae bacterium | reverse complement strand
GTCAGGCTCCGGCCTCGCCATTGCCCTATCGCGGCGCGCGAGAGGCCGGAGCCAGACCCCTCGGCCACGTCTCTCCGCCATCGCGATGCTCGAGAGGCCAAGCCGGACCCCTCGTCGTCGCCAAGCCGCCAGGCGGCCCAGGCCTCAACCCTTCACCGGCGTGCACAGCTCGACCAGGAAGCCGTTGACGTCGCCCACGTAGGCGATCGTCTGGCCCCAGGGCATGTCCTGGGGTGGCTTCACGAGCGTGGCACCGGCCGCCACGGCGCGCGCCACCGCGGCCGGCACATCGTCGGTGACGAGCGCAATCTCGCTGGTGGGCTGGCCGAGCGATGGCGCCTGCGGCGTCTTGCCAAGCTCGCGCAGCATCGCTCGCGACGCGAAGGCCAGCGCGGTGGCGCCGGTCTCCAGCTCACCGTAGCTGCCGCTGTCGTGCAGGAAGCGGGTGGGCAGGGCGAAGGCCTGGCCGTAGAAGTCGAGGGATGCCGCGACGTCATCGACGTAGAGGATGGTGTAGCCGAATTGCATGCCGTTCCTTGTTTCGTCGCCACTCGGGTCGGGCGGCTGGCTGGCAGCAACGATATGGGGAGGAAGGCCGCGTGTCTTGAAGAATTCCGACGTCGCGGCCTGCGTCACGCGTCGTCCGACGCGACCAGGTCCTCGTAGGGCGGCAGGTTGCTGGAGGTCAGCCGGGCCACTTCGTAGGCCGAGCGCAGTTCATCGGCGGCCCGGGTGTAGCTCATGAGCATCTCCGTGTCGTCGAGCGGGTCGCCCGAGCCGTCGCGGATGCGCTCGTCGAGCATTGCAATCGCATCATTGACGGCCTGCACGGCCATGAGAAGGGTGTTGCCGCTGACTTCAGCCATGGAAAGTCTCGTTGGAAGTGGTACGCATCTGGAACTCAGACCTTGCTGGGCGCCTTGACTTCGCCGAGCGCGATCAGGCGGACGATGGCGTTGCGGGCCAGATTGTCGAGCGCGCCCTTCATCGCGTCCATCGCCATCGTGCCGGCGACGCTCTCGATCTGCCAGTGGTCGGCATCGAAGGTCTTGTTGTAACCGGTGAAGCGGATCTTCAGCGACGCCGGGATGACGGTCTCCGGCGGCAGCTTGAAGCTGTGCCAGGTATCGGCGCCGCCGGGGAGGACGTTGGCCTTGTCGAACAGCGACGTTCCACCGTCGTTGCGCACCATCTTCACGCCGCCCTCGCCGTCGAAGGCGGTGAGGTCGGCAGCGCGCGTGCGGGTCTTGCTGATCTTGCGGGGCTCGAAGTCCGGATAGAGCACGCCGGCCACGGCGGCGCCGTCGACGATCGGGCCGCCGTCATAGCCGGGTGTGCTCTTGTGAATGGAACGATAGAGGTTCTTGGTGGTGTTGCCGGTCATTTCGGTCATGGAGGCGCTCCCTGGAGTGACGGCCGCATGGAGGGGCGGGCCGCATCGGTCCATTCTTGGCCGACCCCATGCGGGCTGCCAGCCCTCGCTCAAGGGGTTCCTGCATCGCGCCGGCGGCGTCCGCCGAATTGAAATTGACGTTTACGTAAACGTCAATCGATAATCCTCGGCCAAGATGGCGATCCCGCCCGCGCGGCCACGCGCGCCCGGGCGGGACCACCGAGACAAGAAGCCAGGAACCCATGCCCATCCTCTCGACCCAACTGAATGCCCGCTCGGAAGACTTCAAGGCCAACGCCGCGGCGATGCGCCTGCTGGTCGACGACCTGAACGCCAAGCTCGCGAAGATCGCGCTGGGTGGCGGCGACGAGGCGCGCAAGAAGCACCTGTCGCGCGGCAAGCTGCTGCCGCGCGATCGCGTCGAGCGCCTGCTGGACCCGGGCACGCCGTTCCTGGAGATCGCGCCACTGGCCGCGCTGGGCATGTACCCGGAAAAGGGCGGCCAGGACGCGGCGCCGGGCGCCGGCATGATCGCGGGCATCGGCCGCGTGGCGGGCGTCGAGTGCCTGATCGTGTGCAACGACGCCACCGTCAAGGGCGGCACCTACTACCCGATGACGGTCAAGAAGCACCTGCGGGCGCAGGAGATCGCGCAGCAGAACCGCCTGCCGTGCATCT
This sequence comes from Burkholderiaceae bacterium, assembly GCA_036569025.1. GTDB lineage: Bacteria > Pseudomonadota > Gammaproteobacteria > Burkholderiales > Burkholderiaceae_C > Scleromatobacter. The sequence goes on along the minus strand of DATCRO010000762.1, from coordinate 3,014 downwards.
ACCTCGTCGACTCCGGCGGCGCCAACCTGCCCAACCAGGACGAGGTGTTCCCGGACCGTGACCACTTCGGCCGCATCTTCTACAACCAGGCCAACCTCAGCGCGCAGGGCATCCCGCAGCTGGCCGTGGTGATGGGCTCGTGCACCGCCGGCGGCGCCTACGTGCCGGCCATGAGCGACCAGACGGTCATCGTCAAGAACCAGGGCACCATCTTCCTGGGCGGGCCGCCGCTGGTGAAGGCGGCCACCGGCGAGGTGGTCAGCGCGGAGGACCTGGGCGGCGGCGACGTGCACACGCGCCTGTCGGGCGTGGCCGACCACCTGGCCGAGAACGACATGCACGCGCTGGCGCTGGCGCGCGGCATCGTGGGCACGCTCAACTGGCGCAAGGACGCCGGCGTCGCGCTGCGCGAACCCGCGCCGCCCAGGCTGCCCGCGCACGAGCTGCACGGCATCATCCCGCTCGATGCCGAAGGCAAGCCCGCGCGCAAGCCCTTCGACGTGCGCGAGGTCATCGCCCGCATCGTCGATGGCTCGGAGTTCGAGGAGTTCAAGGCGCGCTACGGCGCGACGCTGGTCTGTGGCTTCGCGTGGATCGAGGGCATGCCCGTGGGCATCGTCGCCAACAACGGCATCCTGTTCGCCGAGAGCGCCGACAAGGGGGCGCACTTCATCGAGCTGTGCTGCCAGCGCAAGGTCCCGCTCGTGTTCCTGCAGAACATCACCGGCTTCATGGTGGGCCGCAAGTACGAGAACGAAGGCATCGCGCGCGCCGGCGCCAAGATGGTGACGGCCGTGGCTTGCGCCAACGTCCCGAAGTTCACGGTCATCATCGGCGGCTCGTTCGGCGCCGGCAACTACGGCATGTGCGGCCGCGCCTACAGCCCGCGCTTCCTGTGGATGTGGCCCAACGCCCGCATCAGCGTGATGGGCGGCGAGCAGGCCGCGAGCGTGCTGGCCACCGTGCGCCGCGACGGCATCGAGGCCAGGGGCGGCCAGTGGTCGGCCGAGGAGGAGGAGACCTTCAAGGCGCCGATCCGCGACCAGTACGAGGCCCAGGGCCACCCGTACTTCGCCAGCGCGCGCCTGTGGGACGACGGCGTGATCGACCCCGCCGACACGCGCCGCGTGCTCGCGCTGGGCCTGTCCGCGAGCCTGAACGCGCCGATCCCGGACATGAAGTTCGGCGTGTTCCGCATGTGAGCGCGCGGCGTCGGGCTTCGTTCAGCCCCGCGTCGTCTGGCGCCGCCGCCCGCAAGCGATGATCCCGCGATCCACCCCTCCGTCCGACCCGACATGCTCCGTTCCGTCCCGCTCTCCCTGTTGATCTCCGCCGCCGTGCTGGCGGTGGCGAGGCCGGCACTCGCGCGCAACGAGACGTTCACGCTGTCCGTGCACGACGCGTTCCACAAGAACCGCGCCCGCGAGATCGTGGGCGACATGCCCGTGCGCTTCGGCGCGGCGAGCGCGCCGGCGGCCGCGTCGCCCGACATCGTGCGCGCGGACATGCTGGTCGAGGGCGTCGCCGCTGCCGGCGGCGACGACCCGCGCCAGCATCGCCTGGGGCCGCCGCTGACCGACGACGAGCGCTGCGTCCATGCGTTCGACGACGCGCTGGCCAGGCTGGTCGCGGGTGCGCGCGAGGCCGGCGCCGCGGCCATCGTGGGCGTCGTGTCCGACTACAAGGGCGAGGGCCACGCCATCCGCGACGGCGCGCAGTTCGAATGCCATGCCGGCGGCGTGCGCTCCTACGTCTGGCTGCGCGCGCAGCTCGTGCGAAGCCTGCCGGCCGCGCGCGCGCTGCCGCCGGCCACCGGCTTCGCCAGGCTGGACGACGTCGACGCGGTGCCGCTCAGCGACGCGGGCAAGGAGCGCTATCGCCACTTCCTGACGCTGCCCAGCCCGCGCGCGTTCGTCGTCTACGAGGACGGCAACTGGCGCTTCTACGCCAGGGATCCGGAGGCGGCGAGCAAGGCGCTGGACTACTGCGCGCGCCAGGGCAAGCGCTGCTGGCTCTACGCCGCCGACGATCGCGTGCTCTGGAGCGCCGACGTCGGCAAGCGCATCGGCAGCGCCGCGCAACTGGGGGGCGACGCCTCGCCCGGCGACGCCAAGGACGAGCGCCGGTGACCGCGCAGCAGGCGTCATCCCGCGCCGGCGGCAGCGGGCACGGCAGGGGATTTGCCCTGCCCGCCGGTCAGACCGCGTCCGCGGTCGTCGTGCCAGAAAGGGCCCAACCATGAACCAGCTTCGCATCCCGTCGTTCCCGACGCGGGCCACGCCCGCCGTCCTCGCCGTTGCCGCGGCACTGTCCGTGCTCGCGCCGCCCGCGCAGGCGCGCAACGTCCGCCTGATGGAATCGGTGCCGGACACGATCCGCGTCACCCGTACCCACGACATCCTGGGCAACCTCGACCTGCGCTTCGGCAGCGACACCGCGCGCGGCGCCAGCATCGTGCGCCACGACGTCGTCGTGAAGGGCGTGGGCACCACCAGGGTCAAGGATGTCGGCGACGACGATCGCGTGCGCCCGACCGACCACGACCTGTGCGCCCGCGCCTTCGAGGACGCGATCACGCAGCTGGCGTTCGCCGCCCGCGGGGCGCGCGCAAGCGCCATCGTGGGCGTCGTCTCGAACTACGAGGGCAGCGTCTTCGACGACCCGACGCATTTCGAATGCCACGCCGGCGCGCTGAAGGCCGCCGTCACGCTGCGCGCGCAGCTCGCGGTCGGGCCGGTGGCGCCGACGCCGCCATCCGAGGTGCCGGTGGTGTCGCCGCCGCCGCAGCCCGTGTCGCCGGCCGTGCCGGTGATCTCGCCGCCGCAGCCGCGCAGCGACCTCGTGCCGCCGCCGCCTCCGCCCACCTTCCAGCCCTTGCCGCCGGCGCCCGCGCCGGCGTCGAACTGAGCCTGCAACGATGACCGCCACCCTGCAGATCTCGCGCGACGGTGCCGTCGCCCGCGTCTTCCTGAACCGCCCGGACGTGCGCAACGCGTTCAACGACGCCGTGATCG
>DATCRO010000761.1:0-14025 GCA_036569025.1 Burkholderiaceae bacterium | reverse complement strand
TGGTCGTGGCGCTGGCGAAGACCGGCCGCGTCATCAACATCAAGAAGCCGCAGTTCCTGAGCCCGTCGCAGATGGCCAACATCTGCGAGAAGTTCCGCGAGGCCGGCAACGACCAGCGGATCCTGTGCGACCGCGGCACCTGCTTCGGCTACGACAACCTGGTCGTCGACATGCTGGGCTTTTCCGTGATGAAGAAGACGACGGGCGACGCGCCGGTGATCTTCGACGTCACCCACTCCTTGCAGCAGCGCGCCTCCGGCGCCGCCGCGTCGGGCGGCCGCCGCGAACAGGTGGCCGAGCTCGCGCGCTCGGGCCTGGCGCTGGGCCTGGGCGGTCTGTTCCTGGAGTCGCATCCCGAGCCGGACAAGGCGCTGTGCGACGGCCCGAGCGCGCTGCCGCTCGACCAGCTCGAGCCTTTCCTCGCTCAGATGAAGGCGATCGACGACCTGGTCAAGTCGTTCCCGCCGCTGGACATCCACGGTTGATGCCGGTGTCGCCCGACGAGGCTCGCCTCGTCGCGCTGGCGCGCGCCACGCCGTGGTTCATGGACGCCCTCGCGCACGTGCGCGCGCTGCGCCTGCCCGCGTGGTGCGTGGGCGCGGGCGCGGTGCGCAACCTCGTGTGGGACGCGCTGCACGGGCACGCCGTGTCGTCGGCGCTGGCCGACATCGACGTCGCGCATTTCGACGCCGCCGACCTCTCGGCCGAGCGCGATACGCTGCTGCAGCGGCGCCTGCACGCGATGGCGCCAGCGCTGCCGTGGGAGGTCACGAACCAGGCGGGCGTGCATCTGTGGTTCGAGCAGCACTTCGGCCATGCGGTCGGCCCGTTGGCTTGCTTGGCCGACGCGGTGGCCAGCTGGCCCGAGTTCGCGACCTGCGTGGGCCTGTGGCTGGACGACGACGACGCGCTGCACGTGATCGCACCGCACGGCCTCGATGACCTGTTCGCGATGGTGGTGCGACGCAATCCGGCGCGTGTCAGCGTCCAGACCTATCGCGAGCGCGTGGCGTCCAAGCGCTACGCGCAGCGCTGGCCGAGCGTCACGATCGTCGAGGCGTGATCCCCGGAACTCCGTCGCCGTGGGGTCCGTCGCCGCGGGGTCAGGTCTTGAAAGTTGCGCGCTTGCCTGACGGCCGGTCGCCGAAGCACCGTCGCGCAACTTTCAAGACCTGACCCCATTGCAGCGGACCCCATTGCAGCGGCCTCTGCGCGCGAAGGGCCGAGCCTGTCGTCGGCCTGATGCCGATCACGCCTCGGTCAGGCTGCGCCGGCGCAGCAGCTCCGGGAACCAGCGCATCCACAGCCCGACGACCACCAGCGTGCCCACGCCGCCGGCGACGACCGCGCCGACAGGCCCGAACAGCGCCGCCGTCGCGCCCGACTCGAACTCGCCCAGCTGGTTGCTCGCGCCGATGAAGATCGCGTTGACCGCGCTGACGCGGCCGCGCATCTCGTCGGGCGTATCGAGCTGCACCAGGGTCTGGCGCACGACCACGCTGACCATGTCGACCGCGCCGTTGATGAACAGCATCGCCATCGACAACCAGAACGAGGTGGACAGGCCGAACACGATCGTCGTCAGGCCGAAGATCGCCACGCACGAGAACAGGATCGCGCCGGCGCGCGAGCGTATCGTCCAGCGCGCCAGCACCAGCGACATCAGCAGCGCGCCCACCGCCGGCGCGCCGCGCAGCAGCCCCAGGCCCTCCGGGCCGACGTGCAGGATGTCGCGCGCGTAGATCGGCAGCAGCGCCACGGCGCCGCCCAGCAGCACCGCGAACAGGTCGAGCGAGATCGCGCCCAGCACCACCGGCTTGGCGCGGATGAAGCGCACGCCGGCCAGCAGCGTGTCCATCGTCACGGGCGCGCGCGGGGCGGGCCTGTGGTCGTAGCGCGCGCTCCACACGAGGCTGGCGCCGACGACGAACAGCCCCGCGCAGACGACGTACACCACGCTGGCGCCCGCGGCATACAGGAAGCCGCCGAGCGCCGGGCCGCCGATGATGGCGGCCTGGTTGCCCGAGGAGCTGAAGGCCATCGCGCGCGACAGGATGGACGCGGGCACCAGCAGCGGCGTCAGCGCCTGCTGCGCCGTCATCTGGAACGAGCGCGCCACGCCCAGCAGCAGCGACACGCCCAGGATCAGGTCGCGCGAGATCCACCCTTCGTGCGTTGACAGCAGCAGCATCAGCGCCGCGGCCAGCTGCAGCGACATCGCCATCGACACGATGTGGCGGCGGTCGTGGTGGTCGGCGACGTGGCCCGAGACGAGGGCCAGCGCGAGGGCCGGCACGAACTGGAACAGGCCGACGAGGCCGAGAGCCCACGCGCTGTGCGTCAGGTCGTACATCTGCCAGCCGACGGCCACCATCACCATCTGGTTGCCCATCGTGCCGGCCACGCGGCCTGCCCAGAAGCGGAGAAAGGAAGGGTGCGCGGCGAGCGAAGGGGACACAGTCATCAGCTCGACATCGTCCCACATCGGCCTTCACCGAGCTGGCCCGGGGTTGAATTCCGCCCCGGAGCGCTTCGCCACGAAATAGAATTTCGTTCTTCGTGAAGGCCTCGACATGAAACTGGATGCCATCGACCGCAAACTGCTGGAGATGCTGCAGCTCGATTGCGACACCCCAATCGCCGAGCTCGCCGCCGCGGTGCAGCTCTCGACGACGCCCTGCTGGCGCCGCGTCCAGCGCATGAAGGACGCCGGCGTGATCACCGGCAACGTGGCGCTGGTCGATCCGAAGAGCGTCAACGTGGGCGTGACGGTGTTCGTCAACATCCGGACCAACCAGCACAGCCAGGCCTGGTTCGATCGCTTCCATGCGACCGTCGAATCGATCCCCGAGGTCGTCGAGTTTTATCGCATGAGCGGCGACGTCGACTACCTGCTGCGCATCGTCGTGCCCGACATCGCGGCCTACGACGGCGTCTACAAGCGGCTGATCGCCGGCACGCAGCTGTTCGACGTCAGTTCGAGCTTCGCGATGGAGCAGCTGAAGTTCACCACCGCCCTGCCGTTGCGCTACGCGGACTAGCGCAGGCCGAGCACACCGGCCACCCGGGCGGCCAGCAACAGCGCCACGCCCAGGCTGACGATCGCGAAGCCCTGCTGCAGTCGCGGCCCCGCGACGCGCGACGCGATGGCGCGCGCGAGCAGCGAGGCGCCCACCGAGCCGACGGCGAACGGGAGCGCGATGGCCCACGCGATCGCGCCATGCCACGCCGCGGCGCCCACGCCGCCGATCGACGCGAGCGCGATGACCGCCAGCGACGTGGCGACGATGCTGCGCGCCGACAGCTCCGTGAAGCGCGTGAGCGCAGGCACGATGACGAAGCCGCCGCCCACGCCCAGCAGGCCGCTGAGCAGGCCCGCGGCCACGCCGGTGAGCGCGAGCGCCTGCGCGCACGGGCGCGTCCACACGAGCCGGCCGTCGCGCGCGTCGAGCACGCACGGGAGCGCCGCGCGCGCGATCCCTCCGCGCGGCGTCAGCGCGACCTTCGCGCGCTGCCACATGCGCCACGCCGACAGCGCCAGCACCGCGGCGAACGCGAGCGTGAGCGGCGCGTTGGGCACGCGCTGCGCGGCGGCCACGCCCAGGGGCGCGAGCCCCATCGCGAGTCCGCCCATCAGCGCGGCGGCACGATAGCGCACGATGCCGTCGCGCAGGCCGAGCGCGGCCGACATCGCCGCGGCCAGGCCCACGGCCAGCAGGCCGATGGGCGCGGCCTCGGCCAGGCCCAGGTGCAGGGCGAAGACGAGCAGGGGCACGGCGAGGATGCCGCCGCCTGCGCCGGTGAGCGCGAGCAGCAGTCCCACCAGGGCGCCGAGTGCGAAGGCTTCCATCACGCCGTCTCGTGGTCGGCGTCGAAGCGCTTCGGCGTCCGGGTGCGGACGATCGAGGCGGAGACGATGGTCATGACGCGTATTTGAACAGCGCGCACGGTACGCGACATTGCAGCGGGCAGCCATCGGGTTGACACGCAGGCGCGGGGACTTGTCGCCGACGCCCGGTCGGTGAGAGACTGGCCCGATGGACAGCCAACACGCCACCCTGGATCCGCAGTCCCACACCTGGCTGGAACTCGGAGAAGTGCAGCAGCTGCTGCTCGATGCCTACCCCGGAGTCGTGCTGGGGGTCGACGGGCACAGCCGAATACGCTGGATCAACCCGGTGGCCGCCGACCGGCTGGGCTACGCCCGCGACGAACTCGCCGGGCGGCCCATCGCCGGCAGCCTGATCTCCCAGGAGGAACTCGAGGCGCGGGCGGCCGAGTTGTCGGCCATCCTCGGCGAGCACGTGGTGCCCGACGCCGGCGTGCTCGGCACGGCGCTCACGCGCGACGGCGTCCCCAGCGAGCACGACTGGATGCTGCGCCACAAGGACGGCTCGTCGCACTCCACGCGGCTGAACGTGGGCGCGCTGCGCGACCACCGCGGCCAGGTCGTCGGCCTGATCGCCGTCGAACCGCTGCACCAGGGCGAAGGCGCGCCGCTGCGCCTCACGCACCACGACGCCCTCACCGGCCTGCCCACGCGCGCCGTGCTGCAGGATCGCGCCGAGATGGCACTGCTGCGCGCCGCGCGGCAGAAGACGGTGCTGGCCTTCATGCTCATCGAGATCGACGGCTTCGACGCGCTGTGCGAGAAGTACGGCCGCACCGTCGGCGACGACGTGCTGCGCGCCACCGCGGGTCGCCTCCACTTCGAGCTGCGCAAGACCGACACGGCCGTGCGCCTCGATCACGGCCAGTTCGCCGCGATGCTGGTCGACTTGCACCACGCCGAGGAGGCGCAGCGCGTCGCCGAGAAGGTGGCGCAGGCGCTGGCGGCGCCGGTCAACGTCGGTGTCGCGCGGCTGGCGCTGGCGGCGCGCGTGGGCGTCGTCTGGTCGCCCGACCACGGCAATCAGCTGGTGCCGCTGCTGCAGGCCGCCGAGGCCGCGCTGGCCACGCTGCCGGCCGGCCAGGGCGGCGTCGCCGCGGGCGATCCGCGACGCTAGAACGGGGCGCGCGACGGCACGAAGTCGTCGTCGCCGGTGTCGCCCGCGGGCAACGCGCGTTCCGCGTGCGCGTGCTTGTCCGCGCGGCCGAGCGCGTGGGCCGTCGCGCGCACGAGCTTGTGCACCGCGCCGTTGATGGCCGCGTCCATGCCCGCGGCGTCGTGGCTCACCGCGATCGGCGGACGGCCGTTCAGGCGCGCCTCCATCGTGCAGCGCAATGCGGGCGCCCCGCCCTTGCCGGCGCTCTCGTCGCTCAAGTGCACCTCCACGCGCGTCACGCTGTCGGCCAGATGCGCGAGCGCGCTCTCGACGACGCTGCGCGCCCAGACATTGCGGGCCTCGCTGGCCTCGATGTGGTTGTCGGCGTTGACCTGGATCTGCATGTCGTGTCCCTTGAAGTTCTTCCAGGGTCGTTGCGGCAGTCCTCGTGCCCATCGGCGCGGCCGCGCGCCGGGGCATGGCGATTGCCCGACCACGGTCATCCACCCAGGGACATGACCATGACCGCCAACACCCCCATCCCGCATCGCGACGAGCGCACCCGCGACGACCTGCCTGACGGCCGCAACGGCCGCGTCGTCGGCGAGAGCGACGACAACGTCCTCGAGTCGATCGGCAAGGCCGTCGTCGCGCCGGTCGAGGGTGCCGACGAAGGCGCCGAGCCGGTCGACGGCAACCACGGCCGCGCGTTCGTCGACCTGACCAGGACGCTGCCGCAGGGGCAGCAGGCCGCGCCACGCACGCCAGCGGCGCCCAAGCCGGACGGCAAGGCGCTCTGACGCTATACCCGCTGGAGTATCAGCAGCCGCGAGCTCAGGCGCTTGCGCATCCCGAGCTTCTCGTACAGCGCGATCGCCGGCGCGTTCTCGGCGAGCGCGTGCAGGAACGGCGTCTCGCCGCGCGCGACGATCGCGCGCGACACGAGGCGCATCAGGTCGGCCGGCCAGCCGCGGCCGCGGAAGTCGGGGTGGCAGCAGACGGCGCTGATCTCGGTGTGCCCCGGCACGCGCATGCGCTCGCCGGTCATCGCGACCAGGCGGCCGTCGACCTCGATGCCGACGAAGCGTCCGAGCTCCGCGGTGCGTTCGTACCACGGGCCGGGCGCGGTCAGCTGCACGAGCGCCGTCATCTGCGGCACGTCCTGCGGCCCCAGCGCGCGGAAGCGATCGGGTTGCGCCACGTCGCCGGTGACCGCGCCGGTCATCTGCACCAGGTCCTTGCGATCGAGCACCTCGAACGCGGGACCCGGATCGACGTCGGCCGGCATCGACAGCGCCACCACCTCGCCCGCCGCCAGGTCGTCCGCCAACGCCGCGAAAGCCTGCGGCGTCGCGGCCGGCAGGCCGGCGAAGCGCGCGAAATCCGGCTGGTAGCGCCGCGCGAGCGGGCCGCCGCGCGACAGCCCCGCGTGCACGGTGCACAGCGCGTTCCAGATGACGTTGTCGAGGGGATGGGCGTCGCTCATGCGCGACAGTGTGCCGCCGCGCCGACGCCGGTGTCGACGTGGGGCCTTGCCGTGACGCGCCGCCTCAGCGGGCGCGGCGACGCAGGCGCAGCCCGACCACGCCCAGGCCGGCCAGCAGCAGCGCGACGTTGCCCGGCTCCGGCACGGCCGTCAGCGCGACGCCGCCCAGGCGCTCGCCGTAGCCGGCGGTCTCCAGCACCGTGAACGAATCGTTCAGCGGCGTGGAGCCCGCGCCGATCGTGATCGAGACCAGCTCGTTCGGATCCGCGCCCTGGTCGTGAGTGCCTTCGTTGCTGACCGTCGACGTCGTCGCGAACAGCGTGAACGAGCCATCGGAATTGACCCGGCCCGCGAGGTTGCGCAGGCCGTCGGTGCTCACCTGCCAGGGCAGGCCGTCGCTGTAGGCGGCCTGGTCGAGGAGGCCCTTCTGGAACACGGCGACCTCGTTCCACCTGCCGCCCGTGAACGTGTATTCGTCCAGGCCCGCGTTGGACGTGTCCTTGCCCGTGGTGCCCGGCGCCTGGCCGTCGCCCTCGTCGGCGACGAACAGCGTGGTGGCGTTGGCGAACCACAGGCCGAACGGGTGAGTCGCGGTGCCGGAGGTCGGGAATCCCGCGAGCGGCGTGATCGCGGTCGACGAGGCGGTGGCGGCCGTCGGCAGCCGGCCCGCGGTGCCCACCTGGAAGACGGTGTTGACGCCGTTGCCGCCGCTGCCCTTGGTCACGTAGAGCGTGTTGTCGAACAGCGTTTCGCCGCGGAAGTTGTCGTCCTTGCCGGTCTTGTCGGCCGCGCCGCCCGTGGCGACCGTGGAGAAGCCGTGCTGGTAGCCGGTCGTGTTGCCGAAGCTGCCGTAGGCCTGCCCGACGACGGTGGTGGCGCCCGACTGGCCGGCCGCGATCATCTGCAGGCCGGTGTCGTCGCTCAGGTGGCCCAGCACGGTGCCGCTGACGCCCTTGCCCGAGTTGCCGGCATTGCCGACGGTGTAGTAGTTGCCGCCGGCCAGCACCACGTTGCGACCGTTGTTGCCGCTGTAGGCGTTGATGCCGGTCACCGTCAGCGCGCCGGTGGACAGGCTCACGGTGGCGATGCCGCGCTGCGTCACCGACTTCACCGCGTTGGTCGGGTCGATCACGCCGGGCGTGTTGGAGTTCGAGACGTCGAGGCGGTTGACCGGCGAGAGGTAGCCCATGAAGGTCACCGACTTGCCGTCCTGCGAGATGTTCAGGCCCAGCTCCGACTTCGATGCGAAGCTCGTGCTGAGCCGGTTCGGGTCGATCGCGATGGTGCCGGTGCGCGTGCCCGACGTGGTCATCGTGTCGAGGAAGATCGGCGCGGTGACGCCGAAGGCCGCGTCGGCGCTCTCGTTCTTGAACACGTCGGGGAACGCACCGTCGGCGACCGCCGTGCCGCCGCCGGGCAGCGCCTGGCCGATGGTGACGGTGCCGGCGTCGCCCGCGTACATGGTGCGCGAGACGACGAGGCTGCCGGGCTTGACGACCTGGGCTTGCGCGTTGGCGGCGAGCGCCATGAGCGCGGCCATGGACAGGACACTTGCACGGAACATGCGCGGATTTCCTTCTTGTGGACGGGGATGGCTGGGCGCGGGACGGCCTGCGCGGGATCGGGCTGTCGCCCTTCGCGCCGGCGTCGAGCCGCCCGAAGCCCCGCACGGTAGGAAGCGGCCGTGACGGCGCAGTGACACGGCGGCGAGGCTGGCGCGAGCCTTGCGCCGCGCCTTCATCCGCATGACAGCCGAGCGACCGCGGCATTGGGTCCGCGGCATGGGGTCAGGTCTTGAATGTTGCGGGGTCAGGTCTTGAATCGCGCACTCAAGACCTGACCCCGCAACATTCAAGACCTGACCCCGCGGTGGCGGACCCCGCGGTGGCGTGGCGCGCCGCGCCGCGGCGCGCGCTAGAGTGCGCCCATGACCGCACTCCGACTCGTCCCCTGGCTGCTCGCCCTGCCGCTGCTCGCCCATGCCGCGCCGCCGTCTCTCAAGACGCTGGACCCGATCGCCGTCGGCGGCGAGGCGCGCTGGGACTATCCGACCATCGACAGTGCCGCGCACCGGCTGTACCTGTCGCATGCCACGCAGGTCGAGGTGGTGGACACGCGCACCGGCAGGCTGGTCGGCACCGTGCCCGACACCGCCGGCGTCCATGGCGTCGCGGTCGCCCCGGACCTGGGCCTCGGGTTCGCGAGCGACGGCCGCGCCGACGCGGTGACCGTCTTCGACCTGGCGACGCTCAAGCTGCGCGCGACGATCCCCGTCGGCCACGGCCCGGACGCGATCCTGTACGACGCCGCGAGCCATCGCGTGATGACGTTCAACGCGAAGTCGCGCGACGTCACCGTGATCGACGCGACCAAGGGCGCGGTCGTGGCCACCGTGCCCGCGGGCGGCAAGCCCGAATTCGCCGACGCGGGCGCCGGCGGCCTGGTGTGGTTCAACGTCGAGGACACGAACGAGCTGGCCGTGCTCGACCCCGTCGCGGCACGCATCGTCAAGCGCATCCCGCTGGGGCCGTGCGAGGGCCCGAGCGGCCTCGCCTACGACGGCCGTGCGAACCACTACGCCGTGTGCGACAACGGTCAGATGGCGGTGGTCGACCCCGAAGGCCGTGTCGTCGCCCGGCCGCTCATCGGCGCCGGCCCGGACGGCGTCGCCTGGCTGGATGGGGCGGCCTTCAGCGCCAACGGCCGCGACGGCACGATCAGCGTCGTGCGCGAGACGCACCCCGGCCGCTTCGAGACCGTCGAGACGATCCCGACCGCGGCCGGCGCGCGCACCATCGCCGCGGATCCGGCGACGCACCGGCTCTACCTGCCGACCGCGCAGTTCGAGCCGCAGGCCGAGGGCCAGCGGCGCAAGGGCGTCGCCGGCACCTTCCGCGTGCTCGTGCTGGAGAAGCCCTGAGCACGCTGCCCCGCTCGCGCGTCAGAACTTGTAGCGCGCGCCGATCGCGAACTCGCTCTCGTTGTTGTAGGCCTGGCCGGCGCCGAAATGGTTGCCGTTGCCCTGCGCGTCGCCGATCACCCAGCCGCCATCCACCTTGAAGTGGTCGCCGGCAAGGTAGACGTCGAACTGCTTGTCGACGTGGTACATCCACGACGCGTAGATCGCCTTCTTCGAGCCGTCGGCCACGGCGCTGACGCCCGCGGTGTTGCCGAACGGGTTGAGGATGTTGCCGCCGCCGTTGAAGCCGGCGTGCGTGCCCTTCATCTCGTTGAAGCCCAGCGCGATCTCGTTCTCGGGCGTGGGCAGCAGGCTCATCGACACCGTCCACGAGTTGTCGGTGCGGGTGCCGGCGCTGTTGCCGACGCCCTGCTCGGCCGTGTAGTGCGCATAGCCGGCGTTCACGCGGAACATGCCGATGCGGTAGTTGCCGCCGACCAGCTCGGACTGGTGGATCAGGTCGTTGACGTTGGCGCGGTCGTACGACAGGTTGGCGCTGAGCAGGCCCGGGCCGACCGGCAGCGCGTTCAGCGCGATCGAGGCTTCCTGCGTCTGGCCCTTCTTGAAGTCGCCGGGCGTCGAGCCGCCGTTGCCGACGTCGCCGCTGCCGCCGGCGCCCTGCGAGCCGAACGCGAAGCCGAGGCCGGCCACGACGTGCGCGCCGAACTTCTTCTTCCACTCGATCGCGCTGTTCAGGCGCGTGCCGTTGGCGCCGCCCGAGTAGAAGATGAACTGCTTGAAGTTGTTGACGTTGGAGTAGCCGCCTTCCTTGAGCGACACGTCGGCGCCGCCGTACGGGTCGCCCCAGTTGGCCGTGAAGTCGCGCGTCAGCGTGTTCTGGCGGCCGAGGGTGACCTTGCCCAGGTCCTCGCTGTAGAAGCCCATCCACGCATCGCGGTTGAAGAACACGTCGGAGGTGTCCATGTCGCCGGTGGGCAGCTCGAACTCGGTCTCGAGCTTGGAGATCACCTTCAGGCCCGGCAGGCCGATGCTGTCGCCGATGGCCAGCGCGTGGTCGGCGTCGAAGCCCAGGCGGTTGCCGCTGAACCAGGCGGTCTGGAAGCCGGTGGCCGAGCCGCCGGCCGTGGTCTGGTGGTTGGCGTGGCTGCCGGTCGCCTCGATCAGGCCGTAGATGTGCAGGCTGGTGTTGCCGTCGTCGTAGAGCGCGACGCCGGCCGGCGTCTCGACCAGCTTGTTGCCGTTCTGGTCGGTCTTGAGTGCAGTCGTCGCGACCGCGGGCTTGGCAGGCTGGGCCTGCGCGGCGTTCAGGCGCTGCTCCAGCGCGTCGAGTCGGGATTGCTGCGCCGCGGCCGCCGCCTTCTGCGCGGCGATCTCCGCCTTGAGGTCGTCGATCTCGTTGGCGAACGCGGGCTGGCTCAGGGCGAGCACGGCCAGCGCGGTCGCGCGCAATGCGAACTTGGTCATGGTGTCTCCGGTGGTTGTCACCCCTTCGCGGGGCGGGTGGTCGTCTGGGGGCAAGTCCAGATGCGTGAACTCAGGTCGGCGCGACGAAGCCGGCGGCCTTGTAGACGGCGTCCATCGTGGGCTGGCCGACGCGCGAGGCCATCTCGTGGTGGACGGGCATCAGCGCCCGGCGCCACTCGTCGATCTCGGCGGCGGTGGGCGTGTAGACCGTGGTCTTGCCGCTCGCGCGGATCCTGTCCAGCGCCATCGCGTTCTCGGTGGCGGCCAGCGCGTTGGCGTAGGTCGTCGCGTCCCGGACGCAGCCGTCCAGGATCGTGCGCAGGTCCTCGGGCAGGCCGTCCCAGAACTTCTTGTTGACGATCACCGCGTAGGCGAGGTGCCCGTGGTACGAGAGCGTCATGTGCTTCTGCACCTCGTAGATCTTCTGCGTCCAGAAGTTCGACGGCACGCCCTCGGTGCCGTCGACGACGCCCGACTGCAGCGCCTGGTACAGCTCGCTGAAGGCCATCACCTGCGGGATCGCGCCGAGCGCGCGCATCTGCGCGTCGAGCACCTTGGACGACTGGATGCGCATCTTCAGGCCCTTGAAGTCGGCCACGCGGTGCAGCGGCCGGTTCGCGCTCATGATGTGGAAGCCGTTGTCCCAGTACGCCATGCCGCGGATGCCCTTGGGTTCGAGCTTGCGGAACAGGTCGGCGCCCACGGGGCCGTCGGTCACGGCGCGGAACGCGGCCTGGTTCCTGAAGATGAACGGCAGGTCGAAGACCTCGAACTCCTTGACCCCCAGCGGCCCGAACTTGGCGAGGGACGGGGCGAGCATCTGCACCGATCCGAGCTGCAGGGCCTCCATCTCCTCCTTGTCCTTGTACAGCTGGCTGTTCGGGTAGACCTCGACCTTCACGCGCCCTTTCGTGCGCTCCTCGGCGAGCTCCTTGAAGCGCTGCGCGCCGTTGCCCTTGGGCGTGTCCGGCGCGACGACGTGGCTGAACTTGATGACGATGGGCGCGCCCTGGGCGCGGGCGCTGCCCGCGGCCGAAGCGGCCAGTGCAGCGGCTGCCGCGAGGAGGGCCTCGCGGCGCGAGATGACGTTTGTCATGGGGTCTGTCTCCGTGGTTGCGGGGCGGACGTCATGGCGTCCCCCCGTCTGTCGACGAGGCTATGAGCCCCCACCCTTCCAACAGCTTTCAGCCCGACAGGTCGAGGGAAACCACGTAGTCGCTCAAACAACGAAGGGATCGCGACAGGTGCGGCGCACGCCGTGCGCTCGTAGTATTCGATCTGGAGACGGGCCCCTTACAACGACTGGCGAGACAGCCATGAGCATCCACACGATCCTGCGGACGACCTTCGCGCGCGCGCTGGCCGCGGCCGCCTGCGCGCTCGCGTGCGCGGCGCCCGCGCGCGCGGAGCCGATCCAGCTGATGGTGGGCGGCATCGAGAAGCAGATCTACCTGCCCGCGGCGCTGGCCGACCGGCTCGGCTACTTCAAGGAACAGGGCCTGGACGTGCAGGTGCTGAGCGACACCTCCGGCGGCCATGCGGAAGACGGCCTGCTCACTGGCAGCGTGCAGGGCGTCGTCGGCTTCTACGACCACACGATCGACCTGCAGGCCAAGGGCAAGTTCGTGCAGGCCGTGGTGCAGTTCAGCCAGGCGCCGGGCGAGGCCGTGCTGGTGGCGACCAGGCAGGCCGACGCGATCCGCTCGCCGGTCGATTTCCGCGGCCGCTCGCTCGGCGTCACCGGGATGGGTTCGTCCACGCACCTGCTGATGCAGTACCTGGCGATCGAGAACGGGCTCAAGCAGGGCGAGCTGCGCGTCTCGGGCGTGGGCTCCGGCGACGCGTTCGCCGAGGCGCTGCGCTCGGGCCGCATCGACGTGGGCATGACGACCGAGCCCACCGCGTCGCGGCTGCTCAAGTCGGGCCAGGCCCGGCTGCTGGTCGACCTGCGCACGCCCGCCACGGCGACGAGCGCGCTGGGCGGCACCTATCCGGCGGCCTGCCTGTACATGTCGGCGCCCTGGATCGCCGCGCATCGCGGCGAGGTGCAGCGGCTGGTCAACGCGCTGGTCAAGGCGCTGCGCTACATCGCCGCGCACAGCGCGCAGGACATCGCGGCGCAGCTGCCGGCCGACTACCTCGCGGGAGACCGCGCGCTGTACGTGAGCACGCTGCAGCAGAGCAAGTCGATGTTCACCGCCGACGGCGTGATGCCGGCCGACGGCCCGGCCAACGTGCTGCGCGTGATGCGGCTGGCGGAACGCGCGGTCACCGCCAAGCCGATCGACCTGTCGCGCACGTACACCACCGAGTTCGCGCGGTCCGCGCGCTGACGCCACCCGACCCTGCGCCATGCGACTGCTGCTCGTGGAGGACAACAAGGTGCTGGCGGACTGGCTCGCGCGCACGCTGCGCAAGCAGCTCTACGCCGTCGACTGGGTCGAGAACGGCGCCGACGCCGACTTCGTGCTGCGCACCGAGACCTACGACCTCGTGCTGCTCGACCTGGCGCTGCCCAAGCTGGGCGGCCACGAGGTGCTGCGCCGCCTGCGCGAACGCGGCAACACCACGCCCGTGCTCGTGCTGACCGCCGACAACACCACGCGCAGCCGCGTCACCGAGCTCGATCACGGCGCGGACGACTACGTCGCCAAGCCGTTCGACGTCGACGAGCTCGAGGCGCGCATCCGCGTGCTGCTGCGCCGCTCGGCGCACGTGGCCAACCCGCAGATCGCCTGCGGCGACCTCGTCTTCCACGGCGCCACGCGCGAGTTCACGCTGACCGGCAAGCCGCTGCCGCTGACGCCGCGCGAGCGCACCGTGCTCGAGGTGCTCGTCATGAAGGCGGGCTCCACCGTGTCGAAGGCGGCGCTGGGCCAGAGCCTCTCGTCGCTGGAGGACGGCGTCTCGGCCGACGCGATCGAGATCTACGTGCACCGCCTGCGCAAGAAGCTCGAGGGCAGCGACGCCACCATCGTCACGCTGCGCGGCCTGGGCTACGTGCTGCGCCCCGTCCACCATGGCGCATAGCCTGCGCGGCCGGCTGCTGGCCTGGGTGATGCTGCCGCTCGCGGGGGCGGTCGTGTTCGACGGCATCGTCAGCCGCCAGAACGCCGAGGCCACGGCGGCGGTGGTGCAGGATCGCCTGCTGCTCGGCTCGGCCCGCATCG
>DATCRO010000760.1:0-2680 GCA_036569025.1 Burkholderiaceae bacterium | reverse complement strand
GCACATGCCCTCCAGCGTGGCGCGCACGCTGAAGGCGTCGTACACGTCCTTGGCATTGAAGCGGCGCACCTGGAAGCCCTTGTTGGGCAGGTAGACGAGCAGCCCCTCGTCCGCCAGCCGTGCCATGGCGCCGCGAACGGGCGTGCGCGACACGCCGAGCTCGTTGGCCAGCGAGATTTCCATCAGGTGGGAGCCGGGTGCGATCTCGCCGTCGAAGATGCGGTCACGCAGGGTATCGGCCACGGACAACGCTCGGGTCCGTGAAGGATCTGGGGGGGTCATCGAAAGTGGAAACTGGGGACGGCCGGAAGCGGGCCGCGCGGATGGTACGGCCGCGTACAAAAGCTTCATATCCCCAGTTTCCGTAAAAATTTTTATTCCTGGACTTTTTCGATGATTGCGGAGAATTTATTAACCTGTGTGAACCAGTTGGGACC
Organism: Burkholderiaceae bacterium; assembly: GCA_036569025.1. Taxonomy (GTDB): domain Bacteria; phylum Pseudomonadota; class Gammaproteobacteria; order Burkholderiales; family Burkholderiaceae_C; genus Scleromatobacter. The sequence continues at coordinate 2,243 of DATCRO010000760.1, read as the reverse complement.
TTAGGCCTTACCTCGTCCCACCCCGACCGTCAAGACGAGAACCTTTGCATTCGCTGTCAGCCTGCAGCTTTCCGGGCAGCCACATGGATCGCGGCGCGGATGCGCGGATAGGTGCCACAGCGACAAATGTTTCCGCTCATGGCGCCAGAAATGTCGTCATCGCTTGGGCTCGGCGTCTTTTTGAGCAACGCGCAGGCCGACATGAGCTGGCCGCTCTGGCAGTAGCCGCACTGCACCACGTCGACTTCGGTCCAGGCGTTGCGCAGGGCGTCGGCCTCCCTGCCCTTGAGGCCTTCGATGGTGGTGACCTCGCGGCTGCCGACCGCCTCCAGCGGCGTGACGCAGGAGCGCACCGGCTCGCCGTCGAGGTGCACGGTGCAGGCGCCGCACAGCGCCTTGCCGCAGCCGAACTTGGTGCCGACGAGCTGCATCTCGCCGCGCAGCACCCACAGCAGCGGCGTGTCGGGCTCGGCGTTGACGGTGACGGCCTTGCCGTTGACTGTGAGCGTGGTGGTCATGGGGTGCTCCTTCTTTCTTTTTTCCCTGTTCAGGCGAGGCGGAGCGGCAGGCTGCGCAGCCGCTGGCCCGTGAGGGCGAACACCGCGTTCGCCACCGCCGGCGCGATCGGCGGCGTGCCGGGCTCGCCCACGCCGCCGGGCGCTTCGCCGCTGGCGGCGATCTCGACCTCGATGGCCGGGCACTCGTTCATGCGCAGCGGCATGTAGTCGTGGAAGTTGCTCTGCTGCACCCGGCCCTTCTCCACCGTGATCTCGCCATGCAGCGCGGCGGAGAGGCCGTAGACGATGGCGCCTTCCATCTGCTGGCGGATCAGGTTCGGGTTGACGGCCACGCCGCAGTCGACGACGCAGGTCACCCGGTGCACCCGCACCTGCCGGTCCGGCGAGACGGATACCTCGGCCACCTGCGCGACGATGCTGCCGAAGGAACGGTGGATCGCGAGGCCGCGCGCCCGCTTCGCGCCGTCGGGCCCCGGTGCCGGCGGCTGGCTCCAGTTCGAGAGTTCGGCCACGCGCCTGAGCACGCGCAGGTGGCGCTCGTCCTTCGCGAGCAGCGCGGCGCGGAACGCCACCGGGTCCTTGCCCGCGGCGGCGGCGCACTCGTCGATGAAGCTCTCGACGAAGAAGCCGTTCTGCGAATGCGCGACCGATCGCCAAACGCCCGTGGGCATGGCCGACTCCACCGGCACGTGGGCGACGCGCGCGTTGGGGAAGGCATAGGCCGTGTTCCAGGCGCCGTCGGTGGCGGTGTCCATGAGCGAGGGGGCGCCCATGCTCGATCCGGCCGTGACGGTCTGCCACGCGACCAGCGCGCCGGCCGCGTCGAAGCCCGCCCTGCAGCGCGCCACGTAGGCGGGGCGGTAGAAGTCGTGCGCCATGTCTTCCTCGCGCGACCAGAAGAGCTGCACCGGCGCGCCGCCGGTCTCGCGCGCCAGCGTGGCGGCCTGGGTGACGAAGTCGGTGCTGTAGCGCCGGCCGAAGCCGCCGCCGAGGTAGGTCACGTGCAGCTCGACCTTGTCCGCGTCGATGCCCAGCGCCTTGGCCGCCGCACCGCGCGTGAAACCCGGCGCCTGGGTGGGCGCCCACACGGTCGCCTTGCCGTCCTTGAACTGCACGGTGCAATTCATCGGCTCCATGGTCGCGTGGGCCAGGAAGGGCACACGGTACTCGGCCTCGATGGTCTTGGCGGCCGAGCGGAACGCACCGGCCACGTCGCCGTCGTCCAGCCGGGCGTTGCCGGGCCTGGTGCGCAGGGTCTGCGAGAGGCGCTCGATCATCTCGGAGCTCGACAGGCTGGCGGCCGGGCCGTGATCCCATTCGATGGCGAGCGCCTTGACGGCGCGCATCGCGTGGTAAGGGGTGTCGGCGATGACGGCCACCCCGCCCGGCGTGGCGCCGGTGCCGATGAGCGTGGCGCCGACCGGCTCCAGCGCCATCACCTTGCGCACGCCCGGCAGCTTCTGCGCGGCCGTGGCGTCGAAGCTCGCGACGCGGCCGCCGGTGGTCGGGCACATCGCGATGCTCGCGTACAGCAGGCCCGGCGGCAGCACGTCGAGCCCGAAGGTGGCGGAGCCGTCGAGCTTGGCGGCGCCGTCCATTCGCCGCGCGGGCTGGCCGATGAGCTTGAAATCGGCCGGCTTCTTCAGCGCCACCTGCGTCGGCAGGGGCTGCTGCGCGGCCTTGGGGGCCAGCTCCCCGAAAGTGGCGCTCCTGCCGCTGGCCTGG
>DATCRO010000759.1:0-8342 GCA_036569025.1 Burkholderiaceae bacterium | reverse complement strand
GGCCAGGGCGATCGCCACGGCGATCGTGGTCGTACGGGGCGCAGCGAAGCGGCGGGACAGCGTCATCAGGCAAGCTCCTCGGATTCTTTGTTCGGGCCATCGAACCCTCTCGTGGACGGTTCGAAAGGCGCAAGCATATCGGCACCGGGCAGGCGCGGCCCCGCCGACGCGACCGACCGTCGATTTTCAGCCGTGAAACGACGGCCCTGCCCCGCCAGGCGGCCGCCGGCTGATTCAGATCTTGACGAAGCGACGCACCGCGGCGCCGTCGACCTCGATTTCGCCGAAGAACATCGCATGCGGCCGCGCCCACAGGCCACTCGCGTTGTAGAGCGGCCGGTAGATCACGAGCGGCTCGAGCGTCTCGCTGTGGCGCGCCACGCCGACCAGCTCGTACTCGCCGCCCTTGTAGTGGCGGTAACGGCCAGGCTCGGCGGGCGGCAGGGGCGCGAGCTCGTCGTCGGCGGCCATCACTTCTTCTCGTCGAATGTGCCGGCCACGGCCCAGTTGACCTTGGCGGGGACGATCCACTTGCGGATCGCCGCGTTGACCTGATCGACCGTCAAGGCCGACAGCCTGGCGTCCTGCTCGGCGCTCCAGGCCCAGGTGCGGCCCTGGTCGAGCTTGAACATCCAGTTGCTGGCGACCACCGAGTCGCTGGTGCGCGCGGTGGCGCGTTCCGCGAGGATCGCCTGCTTGGCCTCGGCGAGCTCGGCCGGCGTGATGCCGTCCTTGACGAAGCGCGCCAGCTCCTCGTCGAAGTCGGACTGCACGCGGGCGCGGTTCTGCGGCGCGAAGATGGCCTGCATGCCGATCGAGCCGCGCTGCTCGAACGGCGAGGCGTCGAGGCCGGCGCCGACGTTGTACGACAGGCCGTCCTTCTGGCGGATGCGCGCGTTCAGGCGCGAGCCGAACTCGCCGCCGCCCAGCACGTGGGTGGCCAGCGTGAGCGCCGGATAGTCGGGGTCGGTGTCGCTCAGCGTCAGCGGCAGGCTGGCCAGCAGCACCGCGTTGGCCTTGTCCTTGAGCGGCAGCGACAGGTGCGCGCCGGCGACGTCGGTCACCGGGGTCTGGATGCGCACGAAAGGCTGCGAGGACTTCCAGTCGCCGAACAGGCGCGTGACCGCGGCCTTGACCTGGTCGGCGTCGAAGTCGCCGACGATGGCCATGTCGCCATGTTCGGCGCCCCAGAACTTCCGGTAGAACGCGATCGCGTCGTCGAGCCTGGTGGCCTGCGTCCCGGCGATCCATTCGGCGAAGGACGGCGTGTAGCGCGGGTCGTCGGCGGCGAAATGCTGCTGCGCGCGCGCCAGCTCGTTGCCGGCGACGCTGCCCGGCTCCTCGGCGGCCTGTTCCAGGTCCTGCACCTGCTGGCGCACGCCCTGCTCGTACTCGGACGCCGTGAACGACGGCTTGCGCATCGCCTCGGCCAGCAGCTCCAGCGCCGGGATCAACGCCTCGCGCCGCGTGGTCAGCGACGCATGGGCCCAGGTCGTGCCGCCGGTCAGTTCCCAGTCGGTCTTGAGCGCGGAGAACGCATCGTGCAGTTGCGCGCGCGTCTTCGTCTCGGTGCCCGTGCCCAGGATGATGCCCGCGGCCTCGGCCGCCGCGCGCTGGCCGCGCAACGATTCCAGCGAGCCGAAGTGCAGGTCCAAGCGCATCTCCACGGTGCCGCCCTTGCTCTTCTTGGGCAGCAGCGCGAGCTTCATGCCGTTGGGCAGCGTCACCACGGTGCTGCGCTTGTCGATGCCGGCCGGCGTGGCGTCGAAGGTCTCGCCGGCGGCGACGGCGGCGCGCGGCTTGAAGTCGGCCAGTTGCGCCTCCGGATCGGTGCGCACCGCGTACGGCGCGCGATCGGGCGCGTCGGTCGGGACGAAGCGGCCCACCGTGCGGTTGGACGACTTGATCCAGGCGGCCGCCACCTTGCTGACCTGGTCGACCGTCAGGGCGTCGACGCGGTCACGCTGCAGGAACAGCAGGCGCCAGTCGCCGCCGGCGATGTAGTCGCTCAGCGTCACGCACAGGGCCTGCGGATTGGCCAGCAGCTGGTCGAACCCCTTGTCGATCTGCAGCTTCGCGCGCTTGAGCTCGTCGTCGGTGATGGGCTCGGACTTCAGGCCCTCGATGGTGTCCAGGAAGATCTTCTGCGCGGCGTCCAGGTCGTCGTCCTTCTTGAGCACCGCGCCGACGTTGAAGGTGCCCGGGTCGGTGTGGCGCGCCGGCCAGGCGAAGACCTGCGTGGCCTTGCCGGCCTCGACCAGGCGCTTGTGCAGGCGGCCGTTGGGCGTGTCGCCGAGCGTGATGCCGATGACGCTGAAGGCCGGCATGTCGGGGCTGGCGATCGACGGCGTGTGGTACGTGACGAAGAGGTCCTTCTCGCCGCCGACGCGGCGCAGCGTCACCTCGCGCTCGCCGTCCTGCACGGGCTCGACCGTGTACGTGGGCTCGATCACGCGGGTGGGCCTGGGGATCGCGCCGAAGTCCTGCGCGATCTGCGCCAGCGTCTTCTGCGGGTCGAACTTGCCGGCGACGATCAGCGTGGCGTTGTCCGGCTGGTAGTACTTGCGGTAGAAGGCCTGCAGGTGCGGGATGTTGACGTTCTCGACGTCCGAACGCGCGCCGATGGTGTCCTTGCCGTACGCGTGCCACTCGAAGGCGGCCGCGTTGGTCTTTTCCATGAGGATGCGGAACGGGTTGTTCTCGTTCATCTCCATCTCGTTGCGCACCACCGTCATCTCGGAGTCGAGGTCCTTCTTGATGACGTTGGCGTGCACCATGCGTTCGGCCTCGGTCCTGAGCGCCCACGACAGCTGCGCCGGGTCGGCCGGGAAGGTCTCGAAGTAGTTGGTGCGGTCGTCGGAGGTGGTGCCGTTGAACTGCATGCCGCGCCTGGACAGCTCCGTGCTGACCTGCGCGATGTTCCTGGTGCTCTTGAACATCAGGTGCTCGAGCAGGTGGGCCATGCCCGTCTCGCCGTAGCCCTCCAGGCGGCTGCCGACGCGGTAGGTCACGTTGACGGTGACCGTGGGCTTGGAGGCGTCCGGGATCAGCAGCACCTGCAGCCCGTTGGGCAGCCGGTACTCGTGCACGCCCTCGACCTCGCGCACCTGCGCGGGAAGGCCGGCGGCCTGGGCGGAGAAGGCGGCCGCGGCGGCGGCGACGGCGGCGCTGAGGGCCAGCAAGCGATGGTTTTTTTGCATGGGGCGCATCTTGGCACGGCTCGTGAATGGAGTCGCTCTGAGCTGGCGCCGGGCCGATGGTTCCGTCGGACGGGCGCCGCGTGCGATAGTCGGCCCCACCACGAGCACAGCGGGCGCCCCACCATGACCATCCTCGTCCTCGGCAGCGGCGTCATCGGCACCACGATCGCCTACTACCTGGCCAAGGCGGGCCACGACGTCACGGTCGTCGACCGCCAGGGCGCCCCGGCGCTGGAGACCAGCTTCGCCAACGCCGGCGAAGTCTCTCCGGGCTATGCATCGCCGTGGGCCGGCCCGGGCGTGCCGGTCAAGGCGATCAAGTGGCTGCTGATGAACCACAGCCCGCTGATCATCAAGCCGATGCTCGAGGCCTCGATGTGGCGCTGGGGTTTCGCGATGCTGCGCAATTGCACCGAGGCGCGCTACCGCATCAACAAGTCGCGCATGGTGCGCGTCGCGGAATACAGCCGCGACTGTCTCAAGCAACTGCGCGCCGACACCGGCATCGCCTACGACGAGCGCACCCAGGGCACGCTGCAGCTGTTCCGCACGCAAAAGCAGCTCGATGGCGTGCACAAGGACACCGAGATCCTCGACCAGTACGGCGTGCCCTACCAGGTGCTCGACACCGCCGGCTACCTGCAGTACGAGCCCGCGCTGGCCGGCGTCAGGCACAAGTTCGTCGGCGCGCTGCGCCTGCCCGGCGACGAGACGGGCGACTGCTTCCTGTTCACCCAGCGGCTGGCGAAGATGGCCGAGGCGCTCGGGGCGAAGTTCCGCTTCAACGTGGAGATCACCGGCATCGCGAGCGACGGCAAGCGCGTCACCGGCGTCGACACGACGGCCGGCCGGCTCACGGCCGACCACGTCGTGCTGGCGCTCGGCAGCTTCTCGCCGAAATGGCTCGAGCCGCTGGGGATAGCCATCCCGGTCTATCCGGTCAAGGGCTTCTCGATCACCGTGCCGATCACGGACGCCGCCGCGGCGCCGGAGTCCACCATCATGGACGAGACGCACAAGGTGGCGGTCACGCGCCTGGGCGACCGCATCCGGGTGGGCGGGATGGCGCAGCTCTCCGGTTACGACCTGGCCCTCGACGACCGCCGCCGCCGCACGCTCGAATTCGTGCTGACCGACCTGTTCCCCGCCGCCGGCGACCTGGCGCGTGCCACGTTCTGGACCGGCCTGCGCCCGATGACGCCCGACGGCACGCCGGTGATGGGCGGCACCAAGCTGGAGAACCTGACGCTGGCCACCGGCCACGGGACGCTGGGCTGGACGATGGCCGCCGGCACGGGGCGCGCGATCGCCGACCTGCTGGGCGGCCGCCGGCCCGAGATCGACTTCGACGGCCTCACGGCCGCGCGCTACGGCGCCTGAACCCGGGTTTCCAAGGACCCTATCGGCCGCTCGTCAGGCCGTCGAAGGGGGTCGCCCGCATGGAAACATCTTGTAACCGTGATCTATTCGACGCCGGCCTCCCTGTCGAGTCCGCGCGAAGTGCGCCCCAACCGGATTCGCAGTCCTACGATCGCCTCGCGCTGGCCACAACAAGCCTCCGCCGGAGGCACGGCGCACCGGACGCAGCGGGCCACGCGCTCGCGCGCCGACCCTGGAGGGAATCGTCATGTCGAACACGAACAAGTCCGCCGCCCCCATCACCACGCTGCTGCTCGCCGCCGTCGTCGCCCTCGAGGTGACCGGCATGCAGGCGCTGCCGCACACGGACGGCCGCACGCTGACCGCGACCAGCGTCGACGGCGATGCCGGCTACATGCTGGTCGAGACCCCGGGGTCGCCCCCCGCCGCCGTCGTGGCGCAAGCCGGCTACTGAACACCCGCCGCGCCCGCGTCCGCGGGCATGCGCACGAAGGGCCGCTCCGCATCGCGCGGGCCGGCCCTTTCCTCTTGCCGGCCCGGCGACGCGAGGCGCCGTTGGACGACGGAAAACGTGCGTTCGACGGCCCGGCGGCGCCGGCGGTCGACCCGGACGGGAAGCGGCCCGCCGTGCGTCTATCATCCGCCCTGAATGCAACCCCGGAGCCAAGTGGAGGCCGCCATGTCTTTGATGGGATTCATCAAGAAGCAGTTCATCGACGTCATCGAATGGCAGGAGCCTGGCGACGGCATCCTCGCGTGGCGCTTTCCCATGCAGGACAACGAGATCCAGAACGGCGCCCGCCTGACCGTGCGCGAGTCGCAGGCGGCGCTGTTCGTCAACGAAGGCCGCGCGGCCGATGCGTTCGGGCCCGGCCTGTACACGCTGAACACGCACACGCTGCCGCTGCTGACCAACCTGATGAACTGGGACAAGCTGTTCGCGTCCCCGTTCAAGAGCGATGTCTACTTCTTCAGCACGCGCCTGCAGGTCGACCAGCGCTGGGGCACGCCGCAGCCCGTCACGCTGCGCGACAAGGACTTCGGCGCGATCCGTATCCGCGCGTTCGGCAACTACTCCTGGCGCGTCGCCGACCCGAAGCTGTTCCAGCAGCAGGTCTCGGGCACGCGCGGCACGTACACGGTCGACGAGATCGACGGCCAGCTGCGCGGGCTGATGCTGCAGCACCTGTCCGACGCGGTGGCCCAGAGCGGCATCCCGTTCCTCGACCTGGCCGCCAACCAGGTCGAGTTCGCCACGCAGATCAAGGCCGCCGTCGCGCCGGCGTTCGCCAACCTGGGCCTGGCGCTCGATGTCGTCACGGTGCAGAACGTGTCGCTGCCCGACGAGCTGCAGAAGATCCTCGACCAGAAGATCGGCATGGGCATGGTCGGCCAGAACATGGGCGCCTTCATGCAGTACCAGACGGCGCAGTCCATCCCCGACATGGCCAAGGCCGCGGGCGAAGGCGGTGGCGGCGTCGCCGGCGCGGGCCTGGGCCTGGGCGCCGGCGTCGCGCTGGGCCAGGTGCTGGCCGGCAACCTCGCGGGCGGCCTGGGCACGGGCATCGCCACCGCGGCGGCCGCCAGCGGCGAGCATCCGCCGGTGCAGGACGTCATGGCGCTGATCGAGAAGCTGGGCGACCTCAAGGCCAAGGGCATCCTCACCGAGGAAGAGTTCGCCGCCAAGAAGACCGAGCTGCTCAAGAAGCTGTGAGGCCCGCCCCCGCCATCGTCGGCGCATCCTGCGGGCGTCGCGCGTGACCGCGCACGCGCGTGACGCGCTCATGCGCGCGTTCGCGGGGACGGCCGCCTGATGGCCACCGCCCCGCAACGCGCCTGGCGCGCAGCCTGCCCCAACTGCGGCGCGCCGGTCGACTTCCTCTCGCCCGCGTCGGCCAGCGCGGTCTGCAGCTTCTGCCGCAGCACGCTGGTGCGCGACGGGGAGTCGCTGCGCAAGATCGGCACCAGCGCCGAGGTCTTCGACGACTTCACGCCGCTGGCGATCGGCGCGAGCGGCTCGTACCAGGGCACCAGCTTCATGCTGGTCGGCCGGCTGCAGTTCGGCACCGACGCCGGCCCGTGGAACGAATGGCACGCGCTGTTCGACAACGGTCGCAGCGGCTGGCTGTCGGAGGACAACGGCCGCTACGTCTTCGCGTTCGACCTGCCGCTCGCCGCGGGCACGCCGCTGCCCGAGCAGTTGCAGGCCGGCTCGCCGGTCACCGTCGACGGCCGGCCGTGGCGGGTCGCCTCCGTCGTGCGCGCCAAGCTGATCGCCGCGCAGGGCGAGCTGGTGCAGCCGCCGCCGTCCGATCGCGCGATCGTCGTCTCGGACCTGCGCAACACGGCCGACGAGGTCGGCACGCTGGAGTCGGTCGACGGCCGGCTCACGAGCTGGTCGATCGGCCGCTCGGTGCGCCTGGCCGACCTCAGGATGTCGGGCCTGCGCGAGACCGGCATCGGCGGCGCCGGCGAGAAGACGCTCAAGGCGCAGTCGCCGCCCTGCCCCAATTGCGGCGCGCCGCTGAGGATCACGCTGGCCACCACGCAGTCGGTGGTGTGCGACAGCTGCAAGTCGGTGGTCGACCTGTCCCAGGGCATCGGCCCGGACATGGCGCACTACGCGCAGCTGAACCGCATGGAGCCGGGCATCCCGCTGGGCCGCACCGGCACGCTGCCGATCCCCAGCGGCGCCGCGCCGCTGCCGTGGCAGGTCGTCGGCTACATGGAGCGCATGGAGCTGATGTCGTCCGGCTCCGACGAGGCCGAGGCCTGGCGCGAATACCTGCTGTACAACCGGCAGGAAGGCTTCGCATTCCTCGTCGACACCAACGAGGGCTGGAGCGTCGTGCGCGTGCTCACGGGCGTGCCCGAGTCGCGCGGCGACCAGGCCACGTGGTACGGCACCCGGTATCAACGGCGCTGGACGTACACCTCCGAGACGACCTACGTGCTCGGCGAGTTCTACTGGAAGGTCGAGGCGAACCAGCGCACGCAGCACGAGGACTACGAAGGCTCGGCCAGCGGCCACCGCGCGTTCCTGAGCAAGGAAAGCACGGCCAGCGAGACGACGTGGTCGGCCGGCGAGTCCATCCCCGCGCCCATGGTGGCGCAGGTCTTCGGGCTCGACGCGGCCGCGGGCGCGCAGTTGCAGCGCGGCGGCCCGACGGGCAGCGGCCCGCCGTCGCTGGGCAGCATCGTCGGCGCGGGCGGGCTGATCTCCTGGCCGGTGCTGATCGTGCTGCTGATCGTCGTGCTCGTGCTGCTGGCCTGGTGCAGCCAGGACTCGTGCCGCGACGTCAAGCGCGCGTACGGCGCGTACAGCGCGGAATACCAGCAATGCAAGGCGCGCTCGGCCGCGGGAACGGGCGCCTACTACGGCACCGGCGGCGCCTGGGGCGGCTATTCGTCCGGCGGCGGCGGGCACAAATGAGCCCCCACGCTCCTCCCGTCGCTGCCCCCCGAGGGGGCGCTCGGATCGGCTCGGATGCGATCCTCGCTTACCGAGAGCTTGAATGGGCGGCTGACTTCGTCAGCACGCCTTGAATGACGTCACACACGAAGCAAGGAGAACGACATGAACGCACCCGAATGGCTTCACCCCGAGGTGATCGGCGGCACGGTCCTGTACGCCGTGATCGGCGTCGTCGTGCTGTGGCTGGCCCTCATCATCATCGACTGGATCACGCCCTACAAGCTGTGGGAGCAGATCGTCGAGGAGAAGAACCTGGCGCTGGCCGTCATGGTCGGCTCGATGTTCAT
>DATCRO010000758.1:0-8583 GCA_036569025.1 Burkholderiaceae bacterium | reverse complement strand
GGGCGCCGACCTCGTGTTCCATTCCGCCACCAAGTTCCTGTCCGGACACGGCACCGTCGTCGGCGGCGTGCTGGTGGACTCCGGCCGCTTCGACTGGGAGCGCAGCGGACGCTTCCCCGAGCTGACTACGCCCTACGCCGGCTTCCACGACATGGTGTTCACCGAGGAGAGCACCGTCGGCGCGTTCCTGCTGCGCGCCCGCCGCGAAGGCCTGCGCGACTTCGGCGCCTGCATGAGCCCGCACACGGCCTGGCTGATCCTGCAGGGGCTCGAGACGCTGCCGCTGCGCATGGAGCGCCACGTGGCCAATGCGCGCAAGGTGGCGCGCTTCCTGGCCTCGCATCCGCTGGTGGCGCAGGCCGGCTACCCCGACCTCGAGTCGCACCCCGACCATGCGCTCGCGCAGGCCCTGCTGCCGCGCGGCTGCGGCTCGGTCTTCAGCTTCGACCTGCGCGGCTCGCGCGCGCAGGGCGTCGCGTTCATCGAGGCGCTGCAGCTGTTCTCGCACCTGGCCAACGTGGGCGACTGCCGCTCGCTGGTGATCCATCCGGCGTCAACGACGCACTTCCGGATGGACGACGCCGCGCTCGCCGCTGCCGGCATCGGGCCCGGCACGATCCGCCTGTCGATCGGCCTGGAGGACGCCGACGACCTGATCGCCGACCTGAAGGCCGCGCTCAAGGCCGCCGAGAGGGCCGCGTCATGAAGTTCGAGGTCCAGGGCCGCGCGGCCTACGCGTACACCGGCGGCAAGGCGTTCGCCGTCGACGGGCCGTGCGTCGTCTTCATCCACGGCGCGCTCAACGACCACTCCGTGTGGACGCTGCTGGCGCGCTGGTTCGCGCACCACGGCCACCGCGTGCTGGCGGTCGACCAGCCGGGGCACGGGCGCTCCGAGGGGCCGCCACTGGCCAGCGTCGAGGCGCTTGCCGACTGGGTGCTCGCGATGCTGGACGCCGCCGGCGTCGACCAGGCCCACCTCGTCGGGCACAGCATGGGCTCGCTGATCGCGCTGGAGGCCGCCGCGCGCGCCCCCGCGCGGGCGAGCAGCCTCGTGATGGTCGGGACGGCGTATCCGATGAAGGTCAGCGATGCCCTGCTCTCCACCGCCCGCGACGACCCGGCGCGCGCGATCGCGATGGTCAACGCCTTCTCGCATTCCAGCCTGGCCAGCAAGCCGTCGTACCCCGGCCCGGGGGCCTGGCTGCGCGGTGGCAGCAGCGCCTTGATGCACCGGATACAAGGCGATGCCGATGGCAACCTGTTCGAGCATGACTTCCGCGTCTGCGACGCGTACGCTGGAGGCACCGAGGCGGCCCGGCGCGTCACGTGTCCGGCCCACCTGATCGTGGGAACGCGCGACGTGATGACACCCGCCAAGGCGACCAGGGAGCTCGCGGGCATGTTGAATGCTGCGGTCTCACGCATCGTTTCAGGGCATGCACTGATGCAGGAGGCCCCCGATGCGGTGTTGAATGCGGTGCGTCAAGCCATCAAGGCCTGAGGCCGCATAACGAACGAGGGAACGACCATGGCCAACGCAGTCACCAACATCGAATCGCTGCACAGCTTCGCCGAGTTCTATCCGTTCTACCTGAACGAGCACAGCAACGCCACCTGCCGCCGCCTGCACTTCATCGGCTCGACGCTGGCGCTGATCTGCCTGTGGTCGCTGATCTGGACCCACCAGCCGCTGTTCTTCGTCGCCAGCGTCGCGTTCGGCTACGGCTTCGCCTGGATCGGGCACTTCGTCTTCGAGAAGAACAAGCCGGCGTCGTTCAAGCGGCCGCTGTGGAGCTTCATGGGGGACTGGCGGATGTACTTCGACATCTGGACGGGGAAGGTGCCGGTCTGAGCGGGCGGCGTCGCGCGGCAGCGCGCGAAGGGCGGATGACGCCTTCGGCCTACCCGCCCCACGCCGGTGTCTTGGGGATCGAGCGCACCGGCGTCAGCGGACGGACGCCCTGGTTCGCCGTCTTCACGAGATCGAGCCGCTCGATCACGGCCTGGTCGATGTGGACATAGTCGGCGACGAACAGTTCGATGGGCGGCGCACCCTTGCGCCGCGAATGCAGCGTCAGCTTGCGGCCTTCGACTTCCTCGTCGGTGTCCTTGCCCTGGACGTGCATCACCAGCCACCAGTCGGCGAGGTCCGCGTACGACAGGCGTTCGCTGCCGAACAGGCGCGGCACCACGATGCCGCGGTCGTCGAGCTTGAACAGCACCTGGTTGCGCCGCAGCCAGAGCACGCCGAGGCCGAACAGCGGCGTCACGTCGATCCAGATCGAGCCGAACGCACCGCCGTGACCCAGCCCACGGATCGCCATCATGACCATCACGAGGAGCAGGCCGCACACCACGTAGTCCTGCAGCGCGTGACGCCACATGTCGCCCGGCGCGCAGCGCCTGACCACCAGCGTCGTGGAGAAGTGCGGCGCATGGCCGGCAGCGCCGAGCGCCAGCAGGCGGGCGGCCGGGTCCAGGCGCGGCGGCACCGGTTCGTCGCGCCAGCGCACGATCACGTCCGGCGGCACGGCCAGCAGCTGCGACACCGAGGCCGTGCTGTTGCCCGATTCCAGCAGGTCGAGCGCGGCGTGGCGCAGGTGGTCGAACGGCTCTCGGGGCGTCATGCCCGCATTATCGGCCGCGGCATCGGCGCCGCGCGCAGGCGCACGTCGCGCGCGTGACGCACCGCACGCGCGCGGGGCCAACACTGGCGGCCGGATCAGGCCGTCGCCTTCGCCTTCACGATCGGCGCGAGTTGCGTGAGCATCTCGTCGACCATCTCGTCGAGGCCGAACCTGGCCTTCCAGCCCCAGTCCCTGGCCGCCTCGCTGTCGTCGATCGAGCGCGGCCAGTTGGCGGCGATCGCCTGGCGGAAGTCGGGGACGCAGTCCATCGTGAAGCCCGGAATTCGCCTGGCGATGGCGTCGGCGATCTGGCGCGGCGTGAAGCTGATGGCCGACAGGTTGTAGCTGCCCCGCTGGCGGATCGAGTCGGCCGGCGCCTCCATCAGCTCGATGGTGGCGCGCAGCGCGTCGTCCATCAGCATCATCGGCAGCGCCTGGTCCTCCTTGAGGAAGCAGGTGTAGCGGCCGTCGCGCAGCGCGGCGTGGAAGATCTCCACGGCGTAGTCGGTGGTGCCGCCGCCCGGGGGCGTCTTCCAGCTGATCAGGCCCGGGTAGCGCAGGCTGCGCACGTCGACGCCGTGGTTCCTGTGGTACCAGGCGCACCAGCGCTCGCCGGCCAGCTTGCTGATGCCGTAGATCGTGGTCGGGTCCATGACCGTGTCCTGCGGCGTGCCGTCGGCGGGCGTCGACGGGCCGAAGGCCGCGATCGAGCTGGGCCAGAACACCTTGTCCAGCTTGTGCGTGCGGGCCAGTTCGAGCACGTTGAGCAGGCCCACCATGTTCAGGTTCCAGGCCCACTGCGGGTGCTTCTCGCCGTTGGCCGACAGCGCCGCCGCCAGCAGGTAGACCTGCGTGACGTGGTGACGCTCGACGACGGCCGTCAGCGCGGCGGCGTCCGTGACGTCCAGCTGCTCGTGCACCAGGCCCGGCGTGCGGCCGGTGGGCGCGACGTCGCTGGTGATGACGGCCTCGACGCCCGCGCGCTGGCTCAGCGCACCGGCCAGCTCGGAGCCGATCTGGCCGTTGGCGCCGATGATGAGGATGCGGGCGCCGCTCATTGCGCGGCTCCGATCAGGCCCAGTTCCTTGCCGGCCTTGGTGAACGCCTCGACGGCCTTCTCCAGGTGATGCCGGTCATGCACCGCCGACATCTGCACCCGGATGCGCGCCTGCCCCTTGGGCACGACGGGGAAGAAGAAGCCGACCGCGTACAGGCCCAGCTCCAGGATGCGCTGCGACAGCTGCTGCGCCTTGACGGCGTCGCCGATCATGATCGGCACGATCGGGTGCTCGCCCGGCTTGATCTCGAAGCCGGCGGCCGTGATGGCCTGGCGGAACCACGCGGTGTTGTCGGCCAGCTTGTCGCGCAGCTCCGTGCTGGATTCCAGCAGGTCGAGCACGGCCAGCGAGCCCGCGACGATCGCCGGCATCACGGTGTTGGAGAACAGGTAGGGACGCGAGCGCTGGCGCAGCAGCTCGATCACTTCCTTCCTGCCGGTGGTGAAGCCGCCCGACGCGCCGCCCAGCGCCTTGCCCAGCGTGCCGGTGATGATGTCGATCTTGCCGAACACGCCGCGGTGCTCGTGCGTGCCGCGGCCGCGCGCGCCCAGGAAGCCGGTGGCGTGGCATTCGTCGATGCCCAGCAACGCGCCGTACCGGTCGCACAGCGCGCGGATCTTGTCCAGCTGCGCGATCGTGCCGTCCATCGAGAATGCGCCGTCGGTGAAGACGAGCTTGAAGCGCGCGCCGGCGGCGTCGGCGGCCTGGAGCTGCACCTCGAGGTCGGCCAGGTCGTTGTGCGCGTAGCGGAAGCGCTTGGCCTTGCACAGGCGGATGCCGTCGATGATGGAGGCGTGGTTCAGCGCGTCCGAGATGACGGCGTCGTCCTCGCCCAGGAGCGGCTCGAACAGGCCGCCGTTGGCGTCGAAGGCGGCGGCGTAAAGAATCGTGTCCTCGGTGCCCAGGAACCGCGCGAGGCGCTGTTCGAGCTCCTTGTGGATGTCCTGCGTGCCGCAGATGAAGCGCACCGAGCTCATGCCGTAGCCATGCGTGCGCAGGCCTTCGTGCGCCGCCTCGATCACCTTCGGGTGCGAGGATAGCCCCAGGTAGTTGTTGGCGCACAGGTTGATCAGCTCGCGGCCGTCGGCCAGCTTGACCAGCGCGCCCTGCGGCGTGGCGATGATGCGCTCGGACTTGAACAGCCCCGCGGCGCGGATGCCGTCCAGTTCGGACTGGATGTGTTGGTTGAATGCGGCGACGTCGGCCATGTTCATTGTCCTTCAGGCACAATCATGTTCAATGCGAAATTCGTTGTTCGATATATCGAACATGAATGCAGTATCGTGAACATCGACCGATCCGTCAAGCGGCGGGGCATCGGCCAGGACGAAAACCATCATGACCCGCAACCCTGCTGTCGAGCCACCGAAGGTGGGCATCACCCTGGCGGAACTGCGCCAATTGCGCGCACTGTCGCTGGACGAGCTGTCACGGCTGGCGGGGGTGTCCAAGTCGATGCTGTCGCAGATCGAGCGCAACCAGGCCAACCCGACCGTCGCGGTCGTCTGGCGCCTGGCCAACGCACTGGGGGTGCCGCTCGGCCAGCTGCTGGACGGCGAGCGCCCCGCCCTGCCCGCCATCACCACCGTCGCCGGCCACGCGACGCCGTCGCTGCGCAGCCCGGACGGCAAGTGCGAGCTGCGCATCCTGGGCCCGATCGAGCTCGCCGGCCAGTTCGAGTGGTACGAGCTGACGGTGCAGCCCGGCGGCCGGCTCGAATCGCAGGCCCACGAGCCGGGCTCGCGCGAGCACCTGACCGTGCTGGGCGACGGCCCGCTGGAGGTGCGCTCGGGCACCGACGTGACCACGCTGCAGGCCAACGAGACCGCGCGCTACGTGGTCGACGTGCCGCACGCCATCTCCAACCCCGGCGAGCGCGTCGTGCGCGCGCTGATGGTGGTGGTGCACGCCGGCTAAGTCAATCCGGCTGGCAAAGCAGGGGCGCGCAGATCGGGTCCAACGAGACGTCCACCGTCCCGTCCCGGCGCGCATACGCCAGCATCTGCTCGCGCATCGCCGGCGGCAGCGTCACGGTCAGCGAGCCCGCGGCGCCCCAGGCGGGCAAGCCCTGGCCGGCCGACATGAAGCGCAGGCAGACGGCGCCCGCCGACTGCGCGAGCTCGCCGTCGCGCCCGCGCGCGGGCAGCAGCACGGCATAGACGAAGCGCTTGCCGGCGGCGTCGCGTTCGAGCGGCAGCGGGTCACGCCACGCGCCGACGCGCCGGCCGGAGTCGCACAGCACCGCCTTGACCTCGGGGTAGGCGTTGTCGTCATGGGTCTGGCGGAAGATGTCGACGCCGCTCTCGACGCGCACCAGCACGTACCCCGTGACGTTCAGCGCTGCGCCGCCGCCGGCCACCTTCTCGCGGTGGTCGACGAAGCGCATGTCGACCAGGTGGAACGTCCAGCGCTCGTGCAGCACCAGCCAGGCGGCCGTCACGACGGCGACGAGCAGCACGCCGGCCACGAGCCAGCGACGCCGGGCTCTCGATGCGGTTGCCGTGGCCATGATGGTCGGGTCGGACGCGCGAGGCGCTCAGGCAGGCAGGACCTCGGACAGCCGCAGGCCGTCCACGCCCAGCTTGCTGCGCGCCGGCGCGAGCGCCTCGATGGGCGCCAGCAGCAGCACGTCGACCAGCGGCGCCAGCTGCGTGTGCGCCGGGTCGCACAGCAGCACGTAGCGCGGCTGATTCTCCTCGTCGAGGCGGCCGACCCAGTCCAGCGTCATCAGCGCCTCGAGCACCGACTCGATCTGCAGCGGATCCATGCGCAGGCTGTCGGCCAGGTCGATGCCGTTCATGCCGTGCCCGCCGGCCTCGCGGCTGCGCTGCAGGCGACGCACGATGTCCAGCGCCAGCGCGAAGCGCTGTCCCGGCACCCGGCCGTGCTGCACGAGGTTGAGCTTGAGGCTGGGCGCGTAGGCGGCGATCACCGCGCCCAGCAGCACGATCACCCAGCCCAGGTAGATCCACAGCAGGAAGATGGGTACCGTGGCGAACGCGCCGTAGATGCTGGAGTACGACGTCATGTGCGTCAGGTACCAGCCCAGCGATCGCCGCGCCACCTCGAAGCCCACCGCCACGAACAGGCCCCCGGCCACGGCGTGGCGCCAGGCCACCGGCGCGTGCGGCACGTAGTGGTACAGCGCGCTCATGGCGGTGGCCAGCGCCACGAATTCGAGCAGCGACAGCGAGAAGCTCACGCCGCCGGACATCTGCGCCACCATGCCGCTGGAGGCCGAGATCGCGTACGACATGAGCGTCAGGCTCGCGCCCAGGATCAGCGGCCCCAGCGTGACGGCGGCCCAGTAGATCAGCACGCGCTGCGCGATCGGGCGCGGCTTGCGCACGCGCCAGATCGCGTTGAGCGTGCGGTCGATCGTGAGGATCAGCGCCATCGCCGTGAATCCCAGCGCGATCAGGCCGAACGCGCCGAGCCGGCTGGCCTTCGTCGCGAACATCGTCAGCGCGCCCAGCACCGGCTTGGCGATGTTGGGCGGCACCAGCGTCTGAAGGAAGTACTTCTCCAGCCCGGCCTGGAAATTCGAGAACATCGGGAACGCCGTGAAGACGGCCAGCATCACCGTCAGCAGCGGCACCAGCGAGATCAGCGTCGTGAAGGTGAGGCTGCTCGCGGTCAGGCCCAGGCGGTCGTCACGGAAACGCGCGCGCAGCGTGCGCAGCGTCTCGAACCAGGGCCAGTTGCGCAGGGTCTGCATGGGGCCGGCGAGCAGCGAGCCCATCGGCGTGTTCAGCGTCTTGGAAACCGTCATGGCGACTATCATGCCAAACATGGCCGAGCCCCCGCCCGACTCCCCCGCGACGCCCGACCGCGTCACCGCCACGACGCGCATCGTCGCGGTCGCCTCGGCCCTCGGGCTGATCGTGCTGGCGCTCGCGTGGGAGCTGGCGCTGGCGCGCATCGGCCACGGCTCGCTGGCCTTCAAGGCGCTGCCGCTGGTGTTCGCGTTGCCCGGGTTGCTGCGCCATCGCATGTACACGTACCGCTGGGTCAGCCTGCTCGTGTGGCTCTACGTGGCCGAGGCCGTCGTGCGCATCGGCGACCGCTGGCCCTCGAACGCCTGCGCGTGGGCCGAGCTCGCGCTGTCCATCGCGCTGTTCACGGCCTGCGCGACGCAGGTGCGCTGGCGCCACGCGGTGGCCAGGCGCCTGCCGGCGGCCGAGGACCCGCGCGCCAATGCCGGCACCGAGCATTGAGATGAGCGCCCTGCTCGACGACCTGCGCGCCCTCGTCGGCGCGGCGCACGTGCTGGTGGACGACACCGGTGACGCGCTCGTCGCGTACGAGCGCGACTGGCGCAAGCGCTACCGCGGCCGCGCGCTGTGCGTCGTGCTGCCCGGGTCGGCCGACGAAGTCGCGGCCGTCGTGCGCCGCTGCGCGCGCGAGGACGGCGTCAGCATCGTCGCGCAAGGCGGCAACACGGGCCTGGTGGGCGGCGGGGTGCCCGACGACTCGCGGCGCCAGGTCGTGCTCGGCATGCGGCGCCTGCGCGCCGTGCGGCAGGTCGACGTCGACAACCAGACGATCACCGTCGAGGCCGGCCTCGCGCTGCAGGAGGTGCAGGCGGCCGCCGCGGACGCGGGCCTGCTGTTCCCGCTGAGCCTGGCGTCCGAGGGCAGCTGCACCATCGGCGGCAACCTCGCCACCAACGCCGGCGGCACGCAGGTGCTGCGCTTCGGCAACGCGCGCGAGCTGTGCCTGGGGCTCGAGGTCGTGACCGCGCAGGGCGAGCTCTGGAGCAGCCTGCACGGTCTGCGCAAGGACAACACCGGCTACGACCTGCGCGACCTGTTCGTCGGCAGCGAGGGCACGCTGGGCCTGATCACGGCCGCCACGCTGCGGCTGTTCCCGCGGCCGCGCGCCGGCCTCACGGCC
>DATCRO010000757.1:0-9017 GCA_036569025.1 Burkholderiaceae bacterium | reverse complement strand
CCGCCGGTCTCGCGCCCGCCGGCGCACCGGACGCCGACGACGACCTCTTCGACCGCGGCTTCCACTCGATGTTGCTCGTGCGCCTGTCGACGCGCCTGCACGAGGCCCTGGGCGTGCGGCTGGCCCTGCGCGAGCTCGTGCAGCTGCGAACGCCGCGCGCGCTGGCCGGCCACGTCGATGCCCTTCTCGCGCGCTGACGGCCGCCCCGCCGCCCCTTGCCGGAGACCTTGATTGCACTTCCTGGACGACGCCACCGAGCACCCGCCCGTCGCTGATGCCCGCCCGCGCTGGCCGGCCCACCTGACCGCGCCGAGCGCCGCGGGCTGGGCGCTGTGGCGCGACTGCATGCTGCGCAGCGCCGGCTTTCCCGCGGACATGCTGCGGCCGCTGGTCGACGAGTCCTGCAGCCAGCTCGCGGACCGGCTCGACGAGGCCCGCGCGATGCGCGACGCGATCGTGCGCGAGGCCGTCGCCTGCATCGGCGCGCGCATCGACGCGCACCGCGGCGACGAGGCGGCCGAAGGCCAGGTGCGGCAGTGGCAACGCGAGATCAAGGCGCTGCGGCGCGGAGACGTCGCCGGCGCACTGCCCGCATCGCTGGGCGCGCCGTTGCACGAACGCCTGGCGCTGGCCGCCCGCCGCTGCGACGAGCTGCAGGCCGCGTGGGCCGTGAGCCTGGCCGCCGCCAACGATGCCTTCACCGCCGTCGCGGCGCGGCTGGCCGCCGACCCGCTGTTCCGCGAAGCCGTCACCTGGCAGAACCACGCCGCCGTGACGACCGCGCTCGACCCGCTCGCGGCCGGCGCGCCCATGTCCGGTTCGAAGCGTCGCCAGCGCGAGGCCCTGGTGGCCGGCTACCTGCAACGCTACGCGCTGAAGAACGACACCATCGGGTTCTTCGGCCCCATGACCTGGGCCCGCCTCGTCGCCGATCCGCGCGAGGCGCGCTACGACGCAGGCAGCGGGCTGGTGCGCCGGCGCAGCGTCCGCTTCGAGGACTGGCCGATCGCGACGCTGGCCGCCGACATGGCCCGTGACGAGCGCCTGCTGCCATGGCTCATCCCGCGGCGCCAGCCGTTCCTGGAAGTCCAGGGCGAGCGCCTGCGGCTGCCGGGCGGCGGCAGTGCGGCGCTCGCGGCCGGCGAGGCCCGCTTGCTGGCGGCCTGCGACGGCCGGACCGCAGCCGGTGACATCGCGCGCCGGCTCGCGGCCGACCCTTTCGGCGAATTCGACGATCCGGCCGAGGTGCTGGACGGCTTGCGGCGCCTCGAGCGCGCGGGCCGGATCCACCTGGGCCTGCAGATCTCCAGCTGCGACCCGCGCCCCGAGCTCGCGCTGCGGCGAGAGTTCGCGCGCATCGGCGACGTCGCGCTGCGGGCCGAGCTGTCTGACCGCCTGGGACTGTTCGAAGCGGCGCGCGACGAGATCGCGCGATCCGCCGGCGACGCGGATCGCCTCCACGGCGCGATGCGTCGCCTGGACACGCTGTTCGACGCGCAGACCGGCGCCGGCGCACGCCGCCGGCCGGGCGAGGCCTACGGCGGACGCGGGCTCGCGTACGAGGATTGCCATCGCGACCTCGACGTGCGGCTCGGCGAAGCTGCCCTGCAGCCGCTGCGCGGCGCGCTGGACTTCGTCCTCGCGAGCTCGCGCTGGTACATCGGCCAGGCCGCCGCGCGCTTCCACGACCGCTTCGCCGCGATCGTCGAGTCGCTCTCCCAGGACGCCGAGGACGTGCGCTTCGCGGACTTCTGGCTGCAGGCCCAGTGCGTCCTCTTTGCCGAGCCGGACATCGTCGCCGACCTGTCCGACTCGCTGCGGGAACGCTGGGAGCGCGTGCTGGAGCCTTTCGTCTCGCCGGGCCGGCATCGCTGCGAGATCGCCTCGGGCGCGATCCGCGAGGTGATGGCGCAGGCCTTCCCCGCCGACCAGCCGGCCTGGGTGATGGCGCGCCACCAGTGCCCAGACCTGATGTTCTGCGCCGAGTCGCCGCAGGCGCTCCAGCGCGGAGACTACCTGGCCGTTCTGGGAGAAGTGCACATCGGCGGCAACACCGTCGCGACCAACCTGTTCGTGTCGCAACACCCGCGGCCCGCGGAGATGCTGCACGCGCTCGCGCAGGACCTGGACGCGCCCTACGTCTGCCCGAAGCTCAGCCCCGAGACGTCGCGCACGCCGATCCGCACGCAGTTCGTGGAGGATCCGGACGCCTGCCGCGAGATCATGTTCTCGCACGGCCTGGTGCCCGCCAACCCGGCGACGGCGCTCGACGTCGCGGCGCTCGACGTCGGCTTCGGCGCCGACGGCCGGCTGGTCGCGCGGCAGCGCGGCGGCCACTGGCAGGCCCCGCTGCTCGACGTCCTGGGCGACTTCCTGTTCCTGCGGGTGCTCAACGAATTCGGCGTGACCCGGCGGCGTCGCCACACGCCACGGCTCACGATCGATCGCCTGGTCGTCCAGCGCGAGCGCTGGATCTTCGACGCCGCGGAGCTCGCCGCGCTGGCCGCCACGCCGGCCGGTGACGTCTTCCTGGCGGCACGCCGCTGGGCGCGCACGGCCGGCCTGCCGGCGCAGGTGTTCGTCAAGCTGACGTGGGAGGACAAGCCTTTCCACGTCGACTTCCGCAGCCCGGTGCTGGTGCAGATGTTCGTGCGCCTGCTGCACGGCGGCGCCGAATCCGGCCGCGATGCCGGGGGCTCGGTGACGCTCACC
Source organism: Burkholderiaceae bacterium (assembly GCA_036569025.1). Classification (GTDB taxonomy): domain Bacteria; phylum Pseudomonadota; class Gammaproteobacteria; order Burkholderiales; family Burkholderiaceae_C; genus Scleromatobacter. Next base: position 6,305 of record DATCRO010000757.1, on the reverse strand, counting down.
GAGATGCTGCCGTCCGCTGACGAACTGTGGCTGCACGACGCCGCCGGCCGGCGCTACACCAGCGAGCTGCGGCTGGTGTGCATCCACCGCGACGACGTCGCCGGCGCCACGGGGCAGGACGCGCGATGAACCAGGCCTTGTCCATGCGCGCCGGCGGCGCGCTGCCGCTCGTGCTGACGCGCGGCGTGAGCGCGTTCGGCGGCGCCCTGATGGCCTTCGCCATCGACGTCTGGATCTTCCGGCGCACCGGCTCCTATCCGACGTTTGCCCTGCTGGCCCTGCTGACCTACCTGCCCAACCTGGTGCTGGCGCCGTTCGCCGGCATGCTGGTCGACCGCTGCGACAAGAAGCGGGTGCTGGTCGGCTGCGAGCTGGCGTCGCTGGCCACGATCCTCTTCGCGCTGGTGGCCTACCGCCGCGACGCGCTGGGCATCGGCGCCGCGGCCGTCGTGATCCTGTCGCAATCGGTGGTCGGCCACGTGCGCTGGACGGCCATGGGCGTGACGGTCACGCTGCTCACGACGCCCGCCACGCGCGCGGGCATCAACGGCGTGCAGCAGTCCATCGCCGGCGTGCTCGACACCTGCGCGCCGATCCTGGGCGCGCTCGCGTTCGAGAGCTGCGGCGTGGCCGGCATCCTCTCGTTCGCGCTTCTGGGATCGGCGGTCGGCCTGGCGGGCATGTGGACGGTCGACGGCCGGCGCCTGCGGTCCGCCGCGCAGCCGGCGCCCCGCGAGGCCAGCCTGTGGCGCGAGGCGACCTTCGGCCTGCGCTGGATCGCCGGCCAACCCATGCTCGCGCGGCTGCTGCTGTTCATCATGGGCTACAACCTCGCCGGCGCGGTGTTCAGCGTGACCTTCACGCCCTACCTGCTGAGCCACGCGCCGGTGGCCGTGCTCGGCGTCGCATCGGCGCTGGAGGGCGGATCGGCGCTGGTGGTCGGCTTCGCGCTGATCCGCATCGGGCAGCGCGTGCCGCCGATCGCGCAGGTCGTCGGCGGCGCCCTGGCCTTCGGGCTGGCGATGATCGCCTGGGGCTGGGCGCATGGCGCGATCGCCCTGTGCGCCCTGGCCTTCTGTTGCGGCTGCCTCACCTCGCTGATCGTCGCCTCGTTGCAGACGGTCTGGCAGAACGGCGTGCCGGTCGAGATCCAGGGCCGCGTGTTCGCCGCGCGCCGGATGGTGTCGTTCCTGCTCGTGCCGCTGGCCGTGCTCGCGTCGGTGCCGCTGTCGCAGCACGTGTTCGCGCCCTGCCTGCAATCGTCGGCCCTGGCCGCGGGCGTGTGGGGACAAGGCCAGGGCGGCGCGCTCGGAATGATGCTGTCGACGCTCGGCGCCGCGCTCGCCGCCGGCAGCGCCTGGTTCGCGCGCCGCCACCGCCTCCAGGCGCATCCCGCCGCCGCGCCGCTCACGCCCTGACGCCAGGTCCCCTCCAACGTCCCGCCATCGCCACCATGATCCTTCCCCTGACCGCCGGCCAGCACGGCCTCTGGTTCCTGTGCCAGTCCGACGCGCGCACTAGCGCCGCCTACAACGTCGTGCTCGCGCAGACGGTCGACGGCGAGCTCGACGTCGACCTGCTGCGCCGCGCCTGGACGCGCCTGCTCGAGCGCCATCCGCTGCTCGGCGCGCGCATCGCCGTGGCCGACTTCGAGCCGCGCTTCGTCGTCGACGAGACGCCGCGCGTCGACGTCGTCACGGTCGACGGCGACCTGGCCGCGGTCGCGCATGCCGCGAGCGCCAACGCGCTGGACCTCGAACGCGGCCCGCTGCATCGCGTCAGCGTGGTGCGCGACGCCGGCGGACGCACGTCGGGACTGGTGATCGCCATCGCCCACGTGGTCTTCGACGGCGGCTCGGTCGCGCCGCTGATGCGCGAGCTCGGCCAGGCCTGGGACGCGCTGGCGCGTGGCGAGCAGATGCGAGGGGACGCCGCTCCGCCCAGCCAGGCCGCGCTGGCCGAGGCCGAAGCCGCGTTCCTGCGCAGCGACGCCGGCCGCCAGCGCGTCGCCGGACTCGTGCAGCGGCTGGCCGGCATCTCGGCGCTGCCCGTGCCGCCGATCGCGGGCCGCGCTGGCCCGGGTGGCGCCGGCGTCCATGAGGCCGCCACGTGCGAGGCGACGCTGCCCGAGCGCGAGGTCGCGCGCGTGCGCCAGCTCGCCGCGCGCGAGCGCACGACGCCGGCCGCCGTATACCTGGCGGCGTTCGAGATCCTGGTGTGGCAATACGCCGGCCAGGCGTCGTTCACCGTCGGCGTGCCGACCAGCCTGCGCGACGAGACCACCGCCGGCGCCGTCGGCTACCTCGCCAACCTGGGCATCCTGCGCGCCAGCATCGAGCCGCGACAGACCGTGCGTGCCGTGATCGCGACGGCGTCCGCCCAGGTGCTCGACCTGGTCGACGACGCCCGCGTGCCGTTCCCCGTGCTGGTTCGCGCCTTGAAGAAGGCCGGCGAGGAGGCCGCCCGCCTGCAGCCGCGGCTGGGCTTCAACTGCCAGCCGGCCCCGCCGCTGTCGCTGCGGCTGGGCTCGGCCTCGCTGCACGCCGTGGGGACGACGCAGGCCTACGCCAAGGATCGCCTCGCACTCGACGTCGAGGAAGGCGCGCAGACGTCCCGCATCGCGCTGCTGTTCGACCGCGCGAGCATCGACGCCTCGACGGCCGCGGACATGCTGGCGCAGTTCACCGCGCTGCTTGCGCAGATGTGCGACGACGCCGACCTGCCGGCGGGCCGCCTCGCACGCATGACGGCGGCGCGGCAGGCCGGCCTGCTGGCGGCGTGCAATCCGCCGGCCGGCGCGCCGGTGCTGGCCGACGCCGACGTGGTCGACCTGTTCGAGCGACGCGCGCGCAGCACGCCCGGCCGGCCGGCGCTGGTCGCCGACGGCGCCCACTGGAACTATGGCGAGCTGCACGCCCGCGCCGCGAGCCTGGCCCGCGCGCTGCGCGACGCCGGCGTGCGATCGGAACACGCGGTGGCCGTGCGCCTGCCGCGCGGCGCCCAGCAGGTCGTCGCGCTCCTGGCCAACCTGATGGCGGGCGGGGTGCATGTCCCGGTCGACCTCGAGCAGCCCGCCGACCGCCTGCAGGCCCTGATCGCCGACACGCGCCCCATCGTCCTCGTGACCGACGGCACGCTGCCGCATGATCCCGCGCTGGCCGCGTTGCCGGCCATCCGCCTCGACGCGCTGGCGGACACGCCCGCCGACGGACGCGAGCCGGCCCCCGCCCGCCGCGCGCCGGGACAGCTCGCCTATTGCATCCAGACCTCGGGTTCCACCGGCCGCCCCAAGACCGTCGGCGTGTCCGCCGCTGCACTCGGACGCCACGTCGCCGCCTGCATCGGCCACTACGCGATGAGCGCCGACGATCGCGTGCTGCAGGTCGCGGCGTCGCACCTGGACCCGGCCATCGAGCAGACGCTGGTCGCGCTGTGCAGCGGCGCGTGCCTGCACGTGCGGGGCCAGGCGACCTGGTCGCCGGAGGACCTCGTCGCCGCGATCGCCACGCATGGCATCACCGTGGCCGACGTGCCGACGGCCTACTGGAAGTCCTACGCCGACACCGGCTTTGCCGCCTTGCGCCCGCTGCCGCTGCGCTTGCTGATCATCGGCGGCGAGGCCGCGCCCGCCGCCACGCTGCCGTCGCCGCCGTTGCCCTTCGACTGGCTCAACGCCTATGGCCCGACCGAAGCCACCATCACGGCCACCACCTGGCGCGGCGGTTCGGGCGTCGACGTCGGCCAGCCCTACCTGCCGATCGGCCGGCCGCTCGGGCACACCCGCGCCTACGTGCTCGACGAGCACCTGCAGCCCATGCCGCCCGGCGTCCGCGGCGAGCTGTTCCTGGCCGGGCCGCAACTGGCGCGCGGCTACGTGGGAATGCCGGCGCTGACGGCCGCGAGCTTCCTGCCCGACCCGTTCGGTCCTCCCGGATCGCGCCTGTACCGCACCGGAGACCTCGCGCGGCTCGGCGAGGACGGCCAGCTCGAGTTCCTCGGCCGCATCGATCGCCAGGTCAAGATCCGCGGCTTCCGCGTCGAGCTCGGCGACGTCGAGGCGGCGCTGCATCGCGTGCCGGGCGTGCAGGCCGCCGTGGTCACCCCGCTGGCCGACGCCGCCGGCGCCACGAGCGCGCTGGTCGCCTACGTGGTGGCGCCCGGATGCACGCCGGCCGACCTGCGCGCGCAACTGGCGCTGCCCGATCACATGCGGCCCGCGCACTGGGTCGCGCTGGACGCCCTGCCCATTGGCGCCAACGGCAAGGTCGACCGCGCCGCGCTGCCCGCGCCGGCCAGCGCGCAGGCCGACGCGGCCGGCTTCGCCGCGCCCGCCAGCGAGCTCGAACGCAGCATCGCGGCCGTCTGGTGCGAGGTGCTCCAGCTCGATCGCGTGGGCCTGCACGACAACTTCTTCGCCCTCGGCGGCCACTCGCTGCTCGCCACCCAGATCATCGCGCGCCTGGCCGAGCGCCTGGGTCGCGCGGTGAAGCTGCGCGACCTGCTCGACGCCCCGAGCGTCGGCGCGCTCGCCGGGCGCCTCGCGAGCGACGCGGGCGCCGCGGCCGTCCAACGGCCGCGCCTGGTGCGCCAGGCCCGCACGGCCAACGCCGCCTCCTGACACATCACCGGAACTGCAACGCCATGAACGAGACCTCGATGCCCTACCTCGTCGTCAAGAACGACGAAGAGCAATATTCGATCTGGGCCGCCGACCTGCCGCTGCCACCCGGCTGGCAGGCGCAGGGCGACGCGCGGGACAAGTCCGCGTGCTTGGCCTGGATCGACGAACACTGGTCGGACATGCGTCCCGCCAGCCTGCGCCGGCACGCCGCGGACTGACCATGCGCGACGACATCGCAGTGCCCGGCGCGAGCCCCGCGGCGGATCTTCCGCAGGCGTTCGACGCGTCGTTCGCGCAGCAGGGCCTGTGGATCCTCGACCAGTTCGGGCAGGCGCCCGGGCTCTACAACATCCCCGCCGTCTGGCGGCTGCGCGGCGCCCTGCGCGTCGCGGCGCTGGAACAGGGCCTGGCCGAGATCGTGCGGCGGCATGAAGTGCTGCGCACCTCGCTCGCGCAGGTGGACGGCCGCCTGTGCCAGATGGTCCACGACGCGGCGCCGCTCGTCCTCGAGCGCCTGGACGTGCCCGACGGCCCCGATGCGGCCGTGCGCGCACGCGAGATCGCCGAACGCCACGCGGCGCTGCCGTTCGACCTCGGCCGCGCGCCGCTCGTGCGCGCGAGCCTCGTGCGCATCGCCGCGGACGACCACCTGTTCGCGCTGACCCTGCACCACGCGGTCGCGGACGCCTGGTCCGTCGGCGTGCTGATGCGCGAACTCGCGGCGCTGTACACCGCATCGGCGGCCGGCGCGCCGTCGCCGCTGCCCGCGCTCGAGATCCAGTACGCGGACTACGCGGTCTGGCAACGCGACTGGCTCCAGGGCGAGGTGCTCGCCGAGCAGCTGGCCTACTGGACGCGCACGCTGCGCGGCGCGCCCGCCGGCCTCGCGCTGCCCGCGGATCGACCGCGCCCGCCCGTCATGAGCCACCGCGGCGACACCCTGTCCTTCGATCTGGAGCGCGAGACCGTCGCCGGCCTGCGGCGCCTCGCGCGCGAGTCGCGCGCCACGCTGTTCATGGTATTCGCCGCCGCGCTGTCCGCGCTGCTGGCCCGTTGGACCGGCCAGGACGACCTCAGCATCGGCTACCCCGTGGCCAACCGCGGCGAGGCCGAGACCGAAGCGCTGATCGGCATGTTCACCAACACGCTGGTGCTGCGGACGCGCCCGCGGCCCGGGATCGACTTCGCGACGCTGCTGGCCGCGGTGCGCGAATCGGTGCTCGACGCCGACGCCCACCAGCAGGTCCCCTTCGAGAAGATCGTCGAGGCCTTGCAGCCGGAGCGCCGGCTCGGCGAATCGCCGTTGTTCCAGGTCATGCTGTCGCTGGACAACACGGGCCTGGAACGACTGCGGCTGGGCGACCTGGCCATCGAGCCGCTGCCCGCCGCCGGCGGCACCGCCAAGTTCGACCTGAGCGTCGACCTGCTCGAGGACGGCGATCGGGTGCGCGGCGAGTTCGAGTACGCGACCGACCTGTTCGACCGCGCCACGATCGAGCAGCTGGCGCGCTCCTGGCGATGCCTGCTCGAGGCCGTCGCCGCCTCGCCGCACATGCCGCTGGACCGGCTGCCGCTGGCCGAACGCGGCGCCGCTGCACCGCCGGCCGAGGCCGCTCCGGCGGCGCCGCCGTTCGAACCGCTGCTGGCCCGCCTCGCGCGCATCGCCGCGCAGGCGCCCGACGCG
>DATCRO010000756.1:0-5025 GCA_036569025.1 Burkholderiaceae bacterium | reverse complement strand
CCAGGCTGTCGCCCAGGGCATCGCCGGGCGCCAGGCCGCTGCGGCCGCAGGCCACGCCGACGAGGTGGCAGAGATCGGCGACGAGGCCGTCGACGGTGTCGGAGCTGGGGTTCATGGCAACAGGACGGGAAGAAGTGGGACGGTGCAGGCGCGCGGCCGCGGTCAAGGGCGGGAGGCGAGGCTCGTCAATCGGCGTACAGCGCCATGCGGCTGGCCAGCCGGCGCAGCGTCGGGTGCTCGAACACGTCGGCCAGCTGCAGCTCGGCTTCCAGGCGGGCGCGGACGGCGGCGACCACCCGCATCGCGCGGAGCGACTCGCCGCCGAGCGCGAAGAAGTTGTCGTCCAGGTGCACGACCTCCCGCTGCAGCACCTCCCGCCAGATCGCGGCGAGCATCTTCTGCAGCGGGGTCTGCGGCGCCTCGCCCGTCGCCGGTTCCGCTTCGGCCGGCGGCGGCAGGGCGCGGCGGTCGACCTTGCCGTTGGCCAGCAGCGGGAACGCGTCGAGGACCACGAACGCGGCCGGCACCATGGCCGCGGGCAGGCGCGCCGCCAGGTGGGCGCGCAGGGCCGCGGCATCGGGCGCCGCGCCGCGCGCCGCCGCGACGACGTAGCCGACCAGGACGGGCTCGCGCGCCGGATCGTCGCGCAGCGCGAGCACGAGCGCGTGCGCGATCGCCGGATGCGTGGACAGCGCGGCCTGGACCTCGCCGAGCTCGATGCGCACGCCGCGGATCTTGACCTGGTCGTCGACCCGCGTCAGGTGTTCGAGCTGGCCCTCTGCGTTCCAGCGCACGACGTCGCCGGTGCGATAGCGGCGGCGTGGCGAGCCGTCGCCGGCCGGCGCGAAGCGCTCGGCGGACAGGTCCTCGCGGCCCCAGTAGCCGAGCGCGACGTGCTCGCTCTCGATCACCAGCTCGCCCTCGGCGGCGGACTCGCGGCCGTCCGGGTCGAGCAGCAGCACGCGCACGCCGGGAACCGGGCGCCCGACCGGCAGGCGCGACGCCGCGTCGTCCAGCCCGGGCCGGGCGACGTACTGCAGCGCCGTCGTGCACTCGGTCGGGCCCAGGCCGTTGAGCAGGCGGCAGGCCGGGCCGGCGTGGCGCCGCGCGAGCGCCGCGTCGTGGCCGGTCGCGGCCTCGCCGCCCAGCACGACCCAGCGCAGCGCCAGGGACTGCACGAAGTGCGGGAACGCCGTGCGCAGCACGCTCGGCGTCGAATGCCACACCGTGACCTCCTGGCGCGCGAGCCATTCATCCAGGCCCGCGACGCCATCGCGGCGGATGTCCCAGATGCACAGGCAGGCGCCCGTCAACAGCGTGGCGAAGATGTCCATCACCGAGGCGTCGAAGGCGTAGTACGGCAGCAGCGTCATGCGGTCATCGGCGTGCAGCGACAGCGCGTCGGCGTAGCAGGCGGCGTGGTGCAGCACGTGGCGGTCGTTCTGCAGCACGCCCTTGGGAACGCCCGTCGTCCCGGAGGTGTGCAGCACGTACGACAGCGATTGCCCGTCGCGCGGACCGAGCGGGCAGTCGGCGACGGCCGCGTCGTCAAGCACCATCACCTCGATGCCCAGCGTGCGGGCCAGCGGCTCGAACTCCGGTGCGGCGAGGACGAGCCGGGCGCCGCAGGCGCGCACGATGGCCTGGAGCCGCGCGGCCGGCTCGTCGGGCACCAGCGGCACATACGCCTTGCCCGCGCCCAGCACGCCCAGCAGCGCCGCGATCATCGGGGCGGCGTGCGGGCACAGCAGCGCCACCGGTTCCGCGCCGGCGCCGCGCGCCTCCCGCACGCGCGCGGCCACCGCGGCGGCGCGCTGCAGCAGCTCGCGGTAGCTCCAGCGCACGCGCTGGTCCACGACCGCCAGGCGCGTCGCGTTGGCCGCCGCGACGTCGGCCAGGCAGGCGGTGGTCGAGGGCGCGCGGGCGATCCGGCGCGCCGACGGGGTGGCGAAGTCGTCGTTGCCGACGGCGCGGCGGGCCTGCTCGGTACCTTCGTCGCGCGCCACGGCGGTCATCAGGCTGGTCATTTGTCGTCCTTGGGTTTGGTGCATCGGGCGCGCCTCGTCGATGGCGGGCCGTGTGGAAGGGGCCGTGCGGCGGCGTCAGCCTTCGGCAGCCGGTTCGGGTGGCGCGGCCCCCGCCGAGGCGCGGCGACGCAGGCGGTCGACGCGACCACGCAGGCGCGCCGCGAATTCGTCGAGGTAGAGGTAGACCACCGGCGTTGTGAACAGCGTCAGCAGCTGGCTGACCAGCAGGCCGCCGATCAGCGAGCAGCCCAGGGGCTGGCGCAGTTCCGAGCCGGTACCGGCGCCCAGCAGCAGCGGCAGCGCGCCGAAGATCGCGGTCAGCGTCGTCATCAGGATCGGGCGCAGGCGCGTCACGCTGGCCTCGCGCACCGCCTCCCGCGAGGCGGCGCCGCCGCGGCGCGTGTTGCCGATGGCGAAGTCGACCAGCATGATCCCGTTCTTCTTGACGATGCCGATCAGCAGGATCACGCCGACCAGGCCGATGAGGTTGAAATCGAAGCCCGCGATCCACAGCGCCGCGATGGCGCCGACGCCGGCCGACGGCAGCGTCGACAGGATCGTCCAAGGATGGACCGTGCTCTCGTACAGGATGCCCAGCGACAGGTACGACACCACCAGCGCCGCGACGATCAGCAGCGGCATCGTCGCCAGCGTGCTCTGGAAGGCCCTGGCCGTGCCCTCGAACGTGGCCTGGACGGTGGCCGGCAGGTGCAGTTCGGCCTTGGCGGCCTCGATGGCCGCGGTGGCATCGCCCAGCGAGACGCCGGCCGCGAGGTCGAAGCTGATGGTCACCGACGGGAACCGCGACTCGTGCTCGATGGTCAGGGGCGCCACCTCGTCCGTGGTCCAGTGCGCGAGCGCGCGCAGCGGAACGAGCTCGCCGATGGCCGGCGCCGTGACGAACAGCCGATCGAGGCTGGCCGGGTCCCGCTGCAGCGCGGGCGGCGCCTCGAGGATCACCTTGTAGGACGAGACCTGGCTGAAGTAGCGCGCGATCTCGCGCTGGCCGAACGCGTCGTTGAGGGTCGCGTCCACGGTCTGCGGCGAGATGCCCAGGCGCGCGGCGCGTTCGCGGTCGATGTGGATCTTGACGGCGGTGCCGGCGAGCTGCTCGTCGGCGTCCACGTCGACCAGCTGGGACATGGCCTGCAGCCGGCTCAGCACGCGCGGCACCCAGTGCGCGAGTTCGAGCGGGTCGGCGCTTTGCAGCGTGAGCTGGTATTGCGTCGGCGAGACGCGCGCGCCGACGCTGATGTCCTGCGCCGGCTTGAGGAACAGGCGCGCGCCCGGCACCGCCGCCAGCTTCGGGCGCAGGCGGCGGATGACCTCCGCGGCCGTCGCGTCGCGCTGGTCGCGCGGCTTGAGCGTCACGTACCAGCGGCCGTTGTTGACCGTGCTGCCGCCGAACACGCTGCCGCCCACGGCCGTCATGCAGTGGTCGACGGCCGGGTCCGCGCGCACGACGTCTGCCAGCGCGCGCTGGCGGCGTCCCATCTCCTCGACCGAGATGTCCTGCGCCGCCTCGGACACGCCGGTGATCAGGCCCGTGTCCTGCACCGGGAAGAACGACTTGGGCACGGCGACGTACAAGGCCACCGCGCACGCCGCCGTGGCCACGAAGATCGCCAGCGTGATGCGCCGGTGGGCCAGCGCCACGTCGAGCGCGCGCGCGTAGCCGCGTGCGAGGCGGTCGAACGCCGGGTTCGCCGACGAGTGACCCGCCCGGCCGCGGCCGGGCCGCAGCAGCAGCGACGCGAGCATGGGCGTGACGGTCAGCGACACCAGCGCGGACACGACGATGGTGATCGACAGCGTCACCGACAGCTCGCGGAACAGGCGCCCGACCATGCCGCCCATGAGCAGCAGCGGCAGCAGGACGGCGATCAGGGACACGCTGATCGAGACGATCGTGAAGCCCGTCTCGCGCAGGCCGCTCAGCGCGGCCCGCCGCGGCGATTCGCCCAGGTCGATGCGGCGCCGGATGTTCTCGACCATGACGATCGAATCGTCGACGACGAAGCCGACCGCGACCGCCAGCGCGAGCAGGGAGACGTTGTCCAGGCTGTAGCCCAGCGGCCAGATGACGGCGCAGGCGCCCAGCAGCGACAGCGGCACCGTGACGGCGGGGATCAGCGTGGCCCGCACGTCGCGCAGGAACGCGTACATCACGGCGACCACGAGCACCACGTTGAGCAGCAGCGTCCACTCGATGTCGCGCAGCGAGGCGCGGATGGTCTGGGTGCGGTCCGCCAGCACGTGGACCTTGACCGACGGCGGCAGCGTGGCGATCAGCTCGGGCAGCTTGCGCTTGATGCGCTCGGCGATCTCGATGCTGTTGCCGCCCGGCGTGCGGTAGACGCCCAGCGTGATCGCGCGGTGGCCATCCAGCCAGGCCGACAGCGTGCTGTCCTCGGCCGCGAGGACGGCCCGACCGACGTCCGACACGCGCAGCTGCACGCCGTCGCGCGATGCGAGGACGGCGTCGTTCCATTCGGCGGCGGTGGCCAGCTGGCCGTTCGTGTAGAGCGTGTAGGAGCGCGTGTCGCCGTTGAGGACGCCCTTGGGGTTGTCGCCGCTCAGCCTGGCCAGCGCCACGCGCGCGTCCTCGAGCGACAGGCCGTGGGCCGCCAGCTTCATCGGATCCAGCTGGATGCGGACCGCCGGCTTCTGGCGGCCCCCCACCGAGACGTCGGAGACGCCCTCGACGCGGCTCAGGCTCTGCACGAGGCGCGTCTCGACGAGGTCGTCGACGGTCGTCAGCGGCAAGGTGTCCGAGACCGCGCTCAGTTGCAGGATGGGCGGGTCGGCGGGGTTGACCTTGCTGTAGGACGGCGGCGCGGGCATGTCGCGCGGCAGCTCGGCGGACGCGGCGTTGATCGCGGTCTGCACGTCGGCCGCCGCGGCGTCGATGTTGCGGTCCAGGTCGAACTGCAGGACGATCGACGTCGAGCCCAGCGAGCTGGTCGATGACATCTGGCTGACGAACGGGATCCTGGCG
>DATCRO010000755.1:0-5241 GCA_036569025.1 Burkholderiaceae bacterium | reverse complement strand
TTCCACGACAGCGCCGCGCAGGCGCCCGAGCGGCGGCCGCTGACGAGCACGCCGACCGGGCAGGGCTCCGCCGCGCAGCAGACGCCGCAGCCGTTGCACGGTGCGGCCTCGGCCGGTTTCACGGGGGCGGCGGGATGCAGTCGGATGACCTGGCGGGACATGCTCCCCTGACTGTGACAGGGCGTTTCACCTGGCGATCCGCGGAGAAAGTCCATGTTTTCCGGACAACGGTGCAAAGGCACGGAGTCAGGGTAAGTGCTACATTCGTGGTCTGAAGTACCCCAATAGTCCTTCTGTGTCCCCTTGCTGGCATCCGATTAGCAGCAAGGCGTTTGCAATCCGCCTACCGGTAGAGCCGGGCCGCGGAAGGTTGTCCAACCCATCGTAGCTCCGGAAACCGGGGCGAAAGTGAGCGAAGAAATGATGGAACAAAGCAGGTCCAACTCCTACCTGTTCGGCGGAAACGCGCCGTACGTGGAGGAGATGTACGAGGCCTACCTCGAGAACCCCGGCTCCGTGCCGGACACGTGGCGCGCCTACTTCGACGCGCTCCAGCACGTCCCCGCCGCGGACGGCTCCGACTCCCGCGACGTGCCGCACGCGCCGGTGATCGAGTCCTTCGCGCAGCGCGCCAAGGCCAACGCCTTCGCCGTCAAGGCCAGTTCCACCGACCTGGCCATCGCGCGCAAGCAGGTCCACGTCCAGTCGTTGATCGCGGCCTACCGCTTCCTGGGTTCGCGCTGGGCCGACCTCGATCCGCTCAAGCGCACCGAGCGCCCGCGCATCCCCGAGCTCGATCCGGCGTTCTACGACCTGACCGAAGCCGACATGGACATCACGTTCTCGGCGACGAACACGTACTTCTCGTCCAACGAGAACATGACGCTGCGCGAGATCGTGCGCGCGTTGCGCGAGACGTACTGCGGCACCATCGGCGCCGAGTTCATGCACATCACCGATCCCGGCGAGAAGCGCTGGTGGCAGGAGCGGATCGAGGCGATCCGCGGCAAGCCCACCTTCAACGCCGAGCAGAAGAAGCACATCCTCGACCGCCTGACCGCGGCCGAAGGCCTCGAGCGCTACCTGCACACCAAGTTCGTCGGCCAGAAGCGCTTCTCGCTCGAAGGCGGCGAGAGCTTCATCGTGTCGATGGACGAGCTGGTGCAGCGCGCCGGCACCAAGGGCGTGCAGGAAGTGGTCATCGGCATGGCCCACCGCGGCCGCCTGAACGTGCTGGTCAACACCCTGGGCAAGATGCCCAAGGACCTGTTCGCCGAGTTCGACCACACCGCGCCGGAAGACCTGCCCTCGGGCGACGTGAAGTACCACCAGGGCTTCTCCAGCGACATCGCCACCGCGGGCGGCCCCGTCCACCTGTCGCTGGCGTTCAACCCGTCGCACCTGGAGATCGTCAACCCGGTGGCCGAAGGCTCGGTGCGCGCCCGCATGGATCGCCGCGGCGACGCCACCGGCGCGCAGGTGCTGCCGGTCATCGTCCACGGCGACGCCGCCTTCGCGGGCCAGGGCATGGTCATGGAGACGCTGGCGCTGGCGCAGACGCGCGGCTACTACACCGGCGGCACGGTGCACCTGGTCATCAACAACCAGATCGGCTTCACCACCTCCGACCCGCGCGACATGCGCTCCACGCTGTACTGCACCGACGTCGTCAAGATGATCGAGGCGCCCGTGCTGCACGTGAACGGCGACGACCCGGAAGCGGTCGTGCTGTGCACGCAGCTCGCGCTCGACTATCGCCAGCAGTTCAACAAGGACGTGGTCGTCGACATCGTCTGCTTCCGCAAGCTGGGCCACAACGAGCAGGACACGCCCAGCCTGACGCAGCCGCTGATGTACAAGAAGATCGCCGTGCATCCGGGCACCCGCAAGCTCTACGGCGACAAGCTGGTCGCGCAGGGCGTGCTGGGCGACACGGGGCCGGACGACATGGTCAAGGAGTTCCGCGCCGCGATGGACGCCGGCCGCCACACCCGCGACCCGGTGCTGACCAACTTCAAGGGCAAGTACGCCGTCGACTGGTCGCCGTTCCTGGGCAAGAAGTGGACGGACGCCGCCGACACGGCGATCCCCGTGACCGAGTTCAAGCGCCTGGCCGAGCGCATCACGCAGGTGCCGAGCAACTTCAAGGTGCACCCGCTCGTCGAGAAGGTGCTGGCCGACCGCGCGGCGATGGGCCGCGGCGACATCAACGTCGACTGGGGCATGGGCGAGCACATGGCCTTCGCCTCGCTGGTGGCCTCGGGCTACCCGATCCGCCTGTCGGGCGAGGATTCGGGCCGCGGCACGTTCACGCACCGCCACGCCGTGCTGCACGACCAGAACCGCGAGAAGTTCGACACCGGCACCTACATCCCGCTGGAGAACGTCACCGACAAGCAGGCGCCGTTCGTCGTCATCGACTCCATCCTGTCCGAAGAAGCGGTGCTGGCGTTCGAGTTCGGCTACGCCTCGTCGGACCCGAACACGCTGGTGATCTGGGAAGCCCAGTTCGGCGACTTCGTCAACGGCGCGCAGGTCGTGATCGACCAGTTCATCGCGTCCGGCGAAGTCAAGTGGGGCCGCGCCAACGGCCTGGTGATGATGCTGCCGCACGGCTACGAGGGCCAGGGCCCGGAGCACAGCTCCGCGCGCCTGGAGCGCTTCATGCAGCTGGCCGCCGACACCAACATGCAGATCGTGCAGCCCACCACGGCCAGCCAGATCTTCCACCTGCTGCGTCGCCAGATGGTGCGCGCCTTCCGCAAGCCGCTGGTCATCATGACCCCCAAGTCGCTGCTGCGGAACAAGGACGCCACCTCGCCGATGTCGGAGTTCACCAAGGGCGAATTCCGCACGGTGATCCCCGAGCTCGACGCGTCCATCGACGCCGCCAAGGTCAAGCGCGTCATCGCCTGCTCGGGCAAGGTGTACTACGACCTGGTCAAGAAGCGCGCCGAACGCAAGTCGAGCGACGTCGCGATCATCCGCGTGGAACAGCTGTACCCGTTCCCGCACAAGGCCTTCCAGGCCGAGATGAAGAAGTACCCGCAGGCCACCGAGATCGTGTGGTGCCAGGACGAGCCGCAGAACCAGGGTGCCTGGTTCTTCGTGCAGCACTACATCCACGAGAACATGCTCGAGGGCCAGAAGCTCGGCTACGCCGGCCGCGCCGCCTCGGCATCGCCGGCCGTGGGCTACGCCCACCTGCACCAGGAGCAGCAGATCGCGCTGCTGGAGCAGGCCTTCACGAAGCTCAAGGGCTTCATCCTGACCAAGTAAGACATCGCGCCGGCCGTGGCGCCGCGTTCCGGAGGGAACGGGCGACTCACGGCCGGGCTCGCGTCCACGTACACACAAAGAGAATATTCATGGCCATCGTTGAAGTGAAGGTTCCGCAGCTGTCGGAGTCGGTGACTGAAGCAACCCTGCTGCAGTGGAAGAAGAAGGTCGGCGACGCGGTCGCCGTCGACGAGATCCTGATCGAGGTCGAGACCGACAAGGTCGTCCTCGAGGTGCCCGCGCCGTCCGCCGGCGTGCTCACCGAGATCGTGCAGGCCGACGGCGCCACCGTCGGTGCCGAGCAGCTGATCGCGCGCATCGACACCGCCGCCACCGCCGGCGCCACCGCGCCCGCGCCGGCTGCCGCGCCCGCGCAGGCCGCCCCGGCGCCCGCGCCGGCCGCCGCTGCCGCCGTCACCGGCGGCTCCAAGGGCGACGTGGCGATGCCCGCCGCCGCCAAGCTGCTGGCCGACAACAACCTGAAGGCGACCGACGTCGCCGGCACCGGCAAGGACGGCCGCGTCACCAAGGGCGACGTCCTCGGCGCGGTCGCCGCCGGCGCCAAGCCCGCGGCCGCTCCGGTCGCCGCCGCCCCGGCTCCGGCGGCCAAGGCGCCGCTGCCTGCCGTCGCCGCGCCGGTCGTGCCGACGCTGGGCGACCGCCCGGAACAGCGCGTGCCGATGTCGCGCCTGCGTGCCCGCGTCGCCGAGCGCCTGCTGCAGTCGCAGTCGCAGAACGCCATCCTGACCACCTTCAACGAAGTCGACATGGCCCCGGTCATGGCGCTGCGCAAGAAGTACCAGGAGAAGTTCGAGAAGGAACACGGCGTCAAGCTCGGCTTCATGAGCTTCTTCGTCAAGGCCGCCGTGGCCGCGCTCAAGCGCTACCCGGTCATCAACGCCTCGGTCGACGGCAACGACATCGTCTACCACGGCTACTTCGACATCGGCATCGCCGTCGGCTCGCCGCGCGGCCTGGTGGTGCCCATCCTGCGCAACGCCGACCAGATGACGTTCGCCGAGATCGAGAAGAAGATCGCCGAGTTCGGCCAGAAGGCCAAGGACGGCAAGCTGTCGCTCGAGGAGCTGACCGGCGGCACGTTCTCCATCTCCAACGGCGGCACGTTCGGCTCGATGCTGTCCACGCCGATCATCAACCCGCCGCAGTCGGCCATCCTGGGCGTGCACGCCACCAAGGATCGCGCGGTGGTGGTCGACGGGCAGATCGTCGTCCGCCCGATGAACTACCTGGCGATGTCCTACGACCACCGCATCATCGACGGCCGCGAAGCCGTGCTGGGCCTGGTCGCGATGAAGGATGCGCTGGAAGATCCGTCGCGCCTGCTTTTTGACATCTGAGGACGCGACAACATGAGCAAGACTTTCGACGTCGTCGTCATCGGCGGCGGCCCCGGCGGCTACATCGCGGCGATCCGCGCGGCGCAACTGGGCTTCAACACGGCCTGCATCGACGAATGGAAGAACGACAAGGGCGGCCCCGCCCCGGGCGGCACCTGCACCAACGTCGGCTGCATCCCGTCCAAGGCGCTGCTGCAGTCGTCCGAGCACTTCGAGCATGCCGGCCACGGCTTCGCCGACCACGGCATCACGCTCGACAAGCTGGCCATCGACGTGCCCAAGATGCTGGCGCGCAAGAACAGCGTCGTCAAGCAGAACAACGACGGCATCCTCTACCTGTTCAAGAAGAACAAGATCTCGTTCTTCCACGGCCGCGGCAGCTTCGTGAAGGCGGTCGACGGCGGCTACGAGATCAGGGTGGCCGGCGCCGCCGAGGAGACGCTCGTCGCCAGGCAGGTGATCGTGGCCACGGGCTCGAACCCGCGCGCGCTGCCCGGTGCGCTGTTCGACGAGGACAAGATCCTGTCCAACGACGGCGCGCTGCGCATTCCCGCGGTGCCCAGGACGCTGGGCGTCATCGGCTCGGGTGTCATCGGCCTGGAGA
>DATCRO010000754.1:0-11390 GCA_036569025.1 Burkholderiaceae bacterium | reverse complement strand
GCTCTCGAGGTCGTTGTAGTTGAGCGCGGCGGCGTCGACGTAGCGGATGCCGGGCAGGCGCGGCATCGTGCGGTTGCGGTCCATCACGACCAGGCGGTCGCCGAACGGCGTGCCCGCCCACAGGCCCAGCAGCGATTGCCACACGCGGGCGATGCCCGAGCGGCCGATCTGGAAGAAGACGCCGTCGATGACGATGGGAGCAGTCAATTGGATTCTCCGTGCTGCGCACTGCGGTGGTCGCCCGCCGGGCGGCCGGGCGGGCTCACGCGTCGACCTTACCAGCGATGCAGCATCTGGTTGGGCATCGCCAGGAAGTCCGGCCCGATGAGCTCGAACGAGCCCGGCGTCCAGTCCTTCAGGTGACGGATGGCGGTGGAGACGTTGGACGCGCCGTTGCCCAGGAAGGCGTCGCAGCGCGCGGCCAGGAAGGCGTCCATCACGACCTCCTCGCCCAGCTTGCGGCCCTCGTGGCCGGCGTAGTGCACGCCGGTGGCGTCGCCGCTGCGCGCGACGTCGGCGGCCAGCACGCGGTCGCCGTACTTCTCGCGGTACTCGCGGGCGAAGCGCTCGCTGTCGGTCAGCAGGAAGATGCCCATGGCCGGATCGGCCTGCAGCATCGTCCAGAGGCGGTGCTGGTACTGCTGGTTGACCAGCTCGAGGTCGCGCAGCTCGGTGATCTTGTCGCTGCCGCGCACGTGCACTGCCACCCAGCGGCGTCCGGCCATGCGCTCGCGCGCGAACCCGTCCACGCGCGCCTGCAGCGCGGGCTGCAGTTGCACGTACTTGGCGAACAGGCGGCGGTAGACGGCCTGGTAGTCGAGGCCATGCCACGGGCTGTCGGGCTCGATCCAGCCCATCAGGTCGACGACCTTGCCGTGGAAGTCGCTGACGACGACGTCCTCGTCGCGCGCCAGCAGGTGCAGCGCGGAGGTGCGCGAGCCGGGGCCCTGGAACTTGTTGACGTTCTCGTCGCGCAGGTTGGCCGCGCTCCACTTGGCCGGGAAGAACGACTCGCCCCAGGCGGCCAGGCCGTCCTGCGTGGCGCCGGAGACCGGGCGGAAGTACAGCTCGAACGCGTTGGCGACGCCCGCGGCGCCGAACAGCGTGTTCGCGCCCCAGTGCACGACCGGGGTGCGGCCCGTCAGCTCGGCCAGCAGCAGCTGGCCCAGGACGTGGTCCATGTCCGACCAGAAGCCGTAGCCCCAGGCCTTGACCAGGAGATATTTCGGACGCGGCAGCGCCCTGGGCGCAGCCGATGCCGCGTGGGCGCGGGCGGCCTGCGCCATCTCGCGGGCGCGGTCGCGCCAGGCCGCGATCTCGGCGGACGCCGGGCGCAGCGCGACGGCGCGGCTGAACCAGGACTCGGCCAGCTGGAAGCGGCGCAGGCCCGAGGCCATGTGGCCCAGCAGGCTCATCGCGAGCGCGTCGTTCGCGTCCGCGCGCAGCGCCTCGCGGCACAGGTAGTCGGCCAGCTGCAGGTTGCCGCGCGCGAGCGCGTCGTTGGCAGCGATGGCGGGCGAGACCGCGGGCGCGTCCGCGACCGCGGCGCTCATTGCGCGCCCCCGCTCAGCGCGTCGCGCGCGCCGCCCAGCTGCGACTGGCGCCACATCGACGTGTAGATGGCCTCGAGATTGCGCGTGAAGCCGTCGGCGTCGCACAGCGCGGTGCTGGTGCGCGTGGCGGCCAGCTTGCCCTTGATCGCGGCCAAGCGCGCCGGGTCGCGCGCCAGCTGCAGCGCGAGCGCCTCGTAGTCGGCCAGCGACGACGTCACCAGCTCGGGGACGCCGGCCGCGTGCAGCAGGCTGCCCGCGACGCGCGACGGGAACGCGCCGCCCATGCAGGTGACCACCGGCAGGCCGACCATCAGCGCGTCGGCGCAGGTGGTGTGGGCGTTGTACGGATGGGTGTCGAGGAACAGGTCGGCCTGGCGGTAGCGCGCCAGGTGGTCCTCCACGCGCGGCACGCGCTGCGCGAACACGAGGCGGTCGGGGTCGACACCGCGCGCGGCCGCTTCCTTGCGCAGGTTCTTCTGCGACAGCGGGCTGCGCGACATCAGCCACAGCACCGAGCCGGGCACCTCGCGCAGCAGGTTCATCCAAACGGCGAACACGTGCGGGGCGATCTTGTAGTCGTGGTTGAACGAGCAGAACACGACGCCCTCTTCCGGCAGGCCGCATTCGGCGCGCGTGGGCGTGCGCTCGGCGACCTGCAGGCCCGAGGCGGCCGGCAGGTACGCGTCGGGCAGGTACACCACCTTCTCGTTGTAGTGCCGGGCATGCTCGGGCGGGATCACGTGGCGGTCGGCCACGACGTAGTCCATGTACTGCGTGCCCATCGTTCCGGGGTAGCCGAGATAGTTGACCTGCACCGGCGCGGGGCGCATGCCGAACACTTCACTGCGCGAGTCGGCCGTGAAGCCGGCAAGGTCGATGGCGATGTCGACTTCCATCGAACGCATCAGCTCGGCGATCTTGCGGCTCTCCATCATCTTCGCGTCGATGAAGTGGTCGAAGCAGGCGACCATGCGCTGGCGCAGGCGGCTGCCGTCGTTGGCGCCGATGGAGATCGCGATGGTCTCGAAGCGCCTGCGGTCATGGCGCTCGAAGATGCCGGCCATCAGGTGGCCCACCGGGTGCTCGCGCAGGTCCGGCGAGACGTAGGCGATGCGGATGCGGTCGTGGCGGTAGCGCTGGCCCGTCCACAGCGGCGCGTGGCGCGGCGTGTAGCGGTGCGCGGCGAAGATCTCGGCGCAGCGGTGATGGACCGCGGCGTCGTCGGTGATGGACATCACGCCCAGCGACTTGGCGACCGGCTTGCCGGCCTCGATGCCTTCGAGGATCTTGGCGACGTCCGAATCGAAGTGCGACCAGTCGCAGGCGTGCATGCGCTCGTAGCAGATCGAGCCGACGCCGTACTCGAAGTCGGGCTTGATCGCCAGCAGCCGCTCGAACATCGCCACCGCCTCTTCCGAGCGCTTGAACTCGGTGAGCATGATCGCGAGGTTGGACATCGCGTTCAGGTGGTCCGGCTTGAGCGCCAGGGCGCGGTTGAAGCGATCGATCGCGGCGTGGTGGTCGAGCTGCTCGCGCAGCAGCGTGCCGCTGTTGATCAGCGCCTCGACGTAGTCGGGCTTGAGCTCGAGCGCCTTGTCGTAGCTCCTGATGGCCGCGTCGCGCAGGCCCAGGCGCTGCTGGACGGCCCCGGCGGCGTACCAGATCGGGGGGAAGGTCGAGGCGACCTGCACGCCGCGCTCGACGACGGGCAGCGCGCGCTCGGCGCCGAAGCGCTCCATCAGCACGACGGCCAGCGAATACAGCGCCACGCCCTCGTTGGGGATGTGGGTCAGGTACAGCTCGAAGACGGCCTGCGCCTGTTCCAGCTTGCCCTCGTTCTGCAGCGCGATGCCCTGCAGCAGCAGGTTGCGGTCGATGACGATGCTGGCGGCGCCGGGCGCGGCGACCGCGGCCAGGGCGGCGCTCTTCGGATCCGCCGGCATCGACCCGGGAGCGCGATGCGCCGCGGCGGACGGGGCGAGCTGGCTGGACGGCTGCATTCGGCGACTCCAAGGAAAGCTTTATGGGAATGGCCTGAATGGTCGCGCCGGAAGGCCTCGTCCGATCGGGCGAAAAGGCCGGATCGGGGGCCGCATATCGGCGCCGGAACGACGAAGGCGGCGCCCACGGCGCCGCCCGAGGAGCGCCTTGCCGTCCCCCTGCTCTGGTTCCCGCAGCAGCCTGGCGGCTACTCCAGGTGGTTCGCCAGGCCCAGGCCCAGCGACCACAGCAGCGCGTTGGACTGCTGGGTGTCGTACAGCGCGTCGACGTACTGGACGCGCATGTTGTAGTGGTCGCCCTCGGCAGCCATCACGTCGAACAGCGAGCGCCGGCCGAGCTGCTGCCACTGCTGCAGCGTGAAGTTGCGCACCAGCTCGCTGTTGTGCAGGATCTCGATGACGCTGTGCGCGCGCTCCATGGCGTGCTCGGCCTGCTCGTGCACCTCGGCCATGCGGGACTTGCGGGCTTCCAGCGCGTCCTCGCGGTTCATGCGGGCCGCGGCCGCGCGCTTGCGGGCGGCCTCGGTCGTGTACTTGTTGGCGGCGTTGAAGACCTGCCAGTTGAACGTGATCCCGCCCGAGACCGAGCGCGAGTCGCCCGCGCCGGCCGACTTGGTGGCGGCCACGAGCACGCCCAGCTGCGGCTTCTGGCCGTCCAGCACGGCCTTGACGTAGGAGTCGAGCGCCGCGGCCTGCGAGTCCAGCGACTGGATCTCGGCGGCGCGCGAGGCCATCGTCAGCAGGTCGGGCAGCGCCGGGGTGTCCAGCATGACCGAGGTGATGCCCTCGGTGGGCGGCAGCTCGTCGCCGATGAAGCGGCGCAGGCGGATCTCGGTCAGCCGCTTCTGCGACAGCACCTGGTCGCGCTGCAGCTCGGCCTGCTGCTGCGTCTTGCGCGCCTGCACCAGTTCGCTGGTGCGGCCCCGGTCGGCCGAGACGATCATCTCGAGCGCCTCGACCAGGCAGCTCATCTTGCGGGCGTACTGGTCGTAGACCTGCGCCTCGACGGTGTAGCGGCTGCGGTCCAGCGCCAGGGACACGGTCTGCAGCGCCACCTGTTCCTGGGTGCTGACCTCGCCGAACTTCGCGACCTCGGCCAGGTGCGTGCGGTAGTCCGTCATGTCGCGCGTGTGCCCGCCGTCGTACAGCGGCGCCGATACGTTGATGCCGCCCTGGAACTGCTTGCCGTGCACCGACGGGGAGTTGGGCGCGCCGGCGTCGATGCCGCCGACCTGGCCCGAGATGCCCACCTGCGGCCAGTAGGCGGCGTGCGCCTCGTCGATGTCGATCGCGGCGGCCTCGGACAGCAGCCTGGCCGCCCCCACCGCGTTGCTGCGGTGGATCGCGCTGCGCACCATCGCCAGCAGGTTCATGCGCGGCGCGGCGACGGCGCCCGCCTGCGCGGCGCTGCCCGAGTCGGCCGGCACCGTGCGGAAGGCCGGCACCGTCGGCGGATCGGTGCTCTCGTCGCTGATGCAGCGGCTGTTGGACGACGTGGCCGGCGCGGCGGACGCCGGCGCGGTCGTCGCCCGGCGCGCGGTCGCGGCCGGCGCCGCGGGCGACAGCAGGGCCGCGCCCAGCGCGAAGGCCAGCGTCAATGCCGCTGGCCAGGTCGATCTGTTCTGTGGGGTTCCCATGGCAGGTCGGGATCGGCCGGGACGCCTGGCGCCCCGCGGACACATTCGAGGATCAGCGCGCCAGCGCGGCGGCGATGTTCGGGATGGGCGGCATCGCCGGCAGCACGGTGGCCGGCGCGAGATCGGCCGTGAAGTCCAGCGTGCGGCGGAAGTAGGCGATGGTCTCCTTCAGGCCGTCGGCCAGCGGCACCTTGGGCTCCCAGCCGAGCTTGTCCTGCGCCTGGGTGATGTCCGGGCGACGCTGCTTCGGATCGTCCGTGGGCAGCGGGCGGAACGTGATCGGCGACTTCGACCCGGTGATCTGCACCACCAGCTCGGCCAGCTCGCGCATCGTGAACTCGACCGGGTTGCCGACGTTGATCGGGCCGGTGATGGCCTTGTCGGAGTCCATCAGGCGCATCATCCCCTCGATCAGGTCGTCGACGTAGCAGAAGCTGCGCGTCTGCAGGCCGTCGCCGTACAGCGTGATCGGCTCGCCCTTGAGCGCCTGGACGATGAAGTTGCTCACCACGCGGCCGTCGTCGGGCTGCATGCGCGGGCCGTAGGTGTTGAAGATGCGGATGATCTTGATCTGCAGCTGGTGCTGGCGCCAGTAGTCGAAGAACAGCGTCTCGGCGCAGCGCTTGCCTTCGTCGTAGCACGAGCGCGGGCCGATCGGGTTCACGTTGCCCCAGTATTCCTCGCGCTGCGGGTGCATCGTCGGGTCGCCGTAGACCTCGCTGGTGGACGCCTGCAGGATGCGCGCCTTGGTGCGCTTGGCCAGGCCCAGCATGTTGATGGCGCCGTGCACGCTCGTCTTGGTGGTCTGCACCGGGTCGTGCTGGTAGTGCACGGGGCTGGCCGGGCAGGCCAGGTTGAAGATGCGGTCGACCTCGACGTACAGCGGGAACGTCACGTCGTGGCGCATCAGCTCGAAGTTCTTGTTGCCCATCAGGTGGCGCACGTTGCCCTTGCCGCCCGTGTAGAAGTTGTCCACGCAGAGCACTTCGTCGCCGCGCGCGATCAGCCGGTCGCAGAGGTGGCTGCCGAGGAAGCCGGCGCCGCCGGTGACAAGAACCTGGGTCATTGATCGCGCTCCATGTGTGTGAGAACCATGGAACGGATCATGTTCGGACTGAAGGGTCGCCGTTCAGCCGATAAGCGGCGCGAATTCGAGTCTTTCCTGGGCCATTGCGACCATCCGGCGCAGGCGGTCCGCCCCGTGGTGGTGGGCCAGCGCGTGGCGGTGGCGGGCGGCGATGCCCCCCTGCCCGCCCTCGTCGAACAGCTCGAGCGCCCGCGCCACGACCGCCTGCGGGTTGAAGATGTCGTCCGGGCCGTAGAACACGACCATGTCGCGCGGCAGGCCGGAAATGGGGGCCAGGAAGCGCAGCGATTCCGGCACGATGGGGATGCCGCCGCTGGCCAGCGCGTCGAAGATGCGGATCGGCACGTCGTTGAGCACGGGGATGATCCAGTGCGCCTTGTGGTCCATCCACTCGGCCAGGCGGTCGAACGGGGTCTTGGCCTGGAACGAGCGCTCGGCAAAGCCGATCGACTTGTACTTCTGGTTGAGCGTGACCACCGTCTGGTTGCGGAACGCGAACTGCTGGTAGAAGAAGTGCATGCCCAGCGGCTCGTCGCTGCGCTGGCGGCGCAGCATCTCGCCCAGGTTGTCCGACAGGAAGGACTGGCTCCATTGCACGCAGGCGCACGGGACCGGCCCGCTGGTCAGCGCGTTGATCTTCGAGAGCAGGTACATGTTCTCGTTGTGCGCCGGGAAGTACAGGTCGGTGTGCGCGGCCAGCGCGAGGCTGGACTCCATCCAGTGGTGGTTGTCGTAGTCCCAGCCCAGGAAGATCGTGTCGGGCGAACCGGCGAACACGCGCACGTAGCCCGGCGCCGATTCGCCGACGGCCAGGTCGTTGTTGTTGATGAGCACGATGCCGCCGGCAAAGCGCGCCACCATGTCCTGCAGCTCGCCCTTCATGGCGCGCTCGAAGTGGTTCTTCTCGAGGGCGACCGTCTCGACGCCCGGCAGCTGGAAGCCCGCGGGCACGAGGTTGTTGCCGACGAACAGCTTCTCGATGCGCCGGCCGGCGAAGCGCTGGCGCAGCTGCTCGACGCGCTGGCCCTTCTCGCGCGCCAGGTGGAAGAAGACCTCCGCCTGCGTGTAGTCGCGGTAGGCGGCCACCTGCTCGTTGATCAGGTGCCGCTGTTGCAAGCCGCCGAAGATCTCGGTGATGCGACCGGTCATGACATCTCCTGGACTCTTGTGATCGCTAGCGTTCGCGGAACGCTTCCTTGGACTTGAGCATCGGCCGCAGCAGGAAGTTGAGCACCGAGCGCTCGCCGATGCGCACCTCCACCGAGCCGGTCATGCCCGGCAGCAGCGGCAGCGTCTTGCCCTTCTCGTGCAGCGTGTTGTTGTCCACGCGCAGCATCACGCGATAGTAGGTCGGATCGGCGCTGCCCACGGCGCGCTCGGGGTCGCCCAGGGCGTCGGGGCTGATCGACTCGATCTTGCCGTCGACGGCGCCGTAGATCGCGAAGTCGTAGGCGGCGAGCTTGACCTTGGCGGTCTGGCCCACCTGCAGGAAGCCGATCTCGCCCGGCTTGACGCGCGCCTCGATGAGCGACTGCCTGCCGATGGGCACGATCTCCATGATGGGCGCGCCGCCGCCGATCACGCCGCCGAGCGTGTTGATGCGGATGTTCTTGACGATGCCGCGCACGGGCGACTTGATCATCGTGCGCTCGAGCACGTCCTGGCGGCCGGCCTGCTGCTCCTGCAGCGCGGCCAGGTCGGTGCGCAGCTTCGCGAGCTCCGAGCTGGCGTCCTGGCGGAAGCGGTTGATGCGGTCCTCCGACTGCAGCGACATCTCGTTGACCTGCCGGCGCAGGTGCAGCACTTCCACCTCGGACAGCAGCCCCTTGGCGGACATCGCCTCGGACATCTGCAGTTCGCGGCGCAGCATGTCCATGCCGCGCTGGTTGGAGCCGAGCGCGTCGTCGTTGGCGCGCTTGCGGGCGAGGTACGAGTCGCGCTCGCCCTGGGCCACGTCGGGCACGGCCTCCACCTCGGGCGGGAACACGAGCGGACGGTTGTAGGCCTCGGCGGTCAGGCGCGCGATCTGGGCCTTCATCGCGAGGATCTTGGCGGCGCCCTCGGCCTGCTGCGTCTTGAAGCGCGTGGGGTCGAGTTCCGCGAGGTCCTGGCCCTCCTCGACCTGCTCGCCTTCCTTGACGAACAGCTCGCGCAGGATGCCGCCTTCCAGGCTGGCGATGACCTGCTCGCGGCCCTCGGGCACGACGCGCGCGTCGGCCTTGGTGACCTCGTCGACGCGCGCGACCGCGGCCCACGTCAATGCCGACGCCAGCGCCGCCGCCATCAGGTACAGCACCCACGTGACGTGCGGCGCCGATTCCACGACCTGCGCCGCGCGCACGCCGCTCATGAACGCGGCGTCGCCCCGGCGCGCGCGGCCGCCCATCTGCGGCACGGCGAGCGCGGGCTCGGGCGACTTCAGGAACGGCAGCTTGAACGGGAGGGTGAACTTGGCCATGGGAGACGCGTCAGGCGGCCTGCGCCCTCTCCATGGCGGGCGCCGGCTGGCGCTGCATCGGCTGTTCCGTCGCCGGCCGGTTCTGCACCTGCGGCTGGGCCTGCGGCTTGATGCCCGACAGCGCCGCCAGCACCGCGCCCTTCGGGCCGTCCAGCACGATCTTGCCGCCGTCGACCACGATCACGCGGTCGACCAGCTCCAGCACCGCCGGGCGATGCGTGACCATGATCAGCGTGCGCGTGCCCGCGGCCTCCTTGAGCTGGCGCAGGAACATCACTTCGGACTGCGCGTCCATCGAGCTGGTGGGCTCGTCCATCAGCAGGATCTGCGGCTTGGTGATCAGGCAGCGCGCGAGCGCCACGAGCTGGCGCTGGCCGCCGGACAGCAGGCCGCCCATCTCGCCCACCGACAGCTCCCAGCCCTGCGGATGGCCCGCGACCACGCGATCCAGGCCCGTCACCTTGGCCACCTCGGCCAGCTTGCCGGCGTCCAGCTGCGGGCGTCCCATCATCACGTTCTCGCGCAACGTGCCCTTGAACAGGCGCGGCTCCTGCGAGACGAAGCCCACGCGCATGCGGTAGTCGGCCGGGTCGACCTGGCGCAGGTCCAGGCCGTCGACGTCGACGTAGCCCTCGCTGGGCTGGTACAGGCCCGCCATCAGCCGCAGGATGGTCGACTTGCCGCTGCCGATGCGGCCCAGGATGGCGATGCGCTCGCCCGCGTTGACGCGAATCGTCGCGTTCTTGAGCACGCGCGGCGGCGCGACGCCCGCATCGCCCGTGTTCGGGTACGAGAAGCTGAGGTCGTTCAGGCCGATCGCGCCGGTCACCTTGTGGCCCGTCACGTAGGCGCGGCCCTGCTCGCGCTCGGTCGGCTGCTGCATCATCTTGTCGATCGACAGCATCGCCACGCGCGCGCCCTGGTAGCGCGAGGCCAGGCTCACGACGCTGTTGACGGGCATCACCGCGCGACCGGCGTACATCACGGCGCCGATCAGCGCGCCGCCGGTCACCACGCCGTCGTGGATCAGGTAGACGCCCCAGACCAGCATCACGAGCGTGATCAGCTGCTGCGAGACGCCCGAGATGTTGTTGGTCCAGCCCATCATCCAGCGCGCCATCAGGCCGGCCTCGGCGGCGGCGGAGGTGGCGTCCTCGAAGCGGTGCAGGAAGCGGCCCTGGGCGCCGACGGCCTTCAGGTCCTCCAGGCCCTCGATGGCCTCGACGATGACGCCCTGGAGGTCGGCCTGGTGGCGCAGGTTGGCGCTCATCGCGCGGCGCAGCGCGCGCTGCACGGCCAGCGCCATGACCACCAGCGCCGGGATCGCCAGCACCAGCACCCAGCCGAGCGGGCCGCCGATCACGAAGGTCATGGCGATGTACATCGCGATGAACGGCACGTCGCTGACGGCCGACAGCGTCGCGCCGGCGAAGAACTCGCGCACGATCTCGATCTGCGCGAGGTGGTGCGCGTAGTTGCCGGCCGAGTCCGGCCGGTGCTCCATGCGCACGCCCAGCGTCTGGCGGAACAGCAGCGAGCCGATGATGAGGTCGGCCTTCTTGCCGGCCGTGTCGATCAGGTGGCTGCGCAGCTGGCGCGACACGAGGTCGAACACCAGCGCGATGAGCGCGCCCGCGGCCAGCGCCCACAGCGTGACGAAACCCTGGTGCGGGATGACCTTGTCGTAGATGACGGAGGTCACGAGACCGGTGACCAGCATCAGCACGTTGCTGAGCAGCGCGGCGACCATCGCCGAGCGGTAGTACGGGATGAACCGGCGCAGCGTGCCCCACAGCCAGTGGCCGTTCGGGTCGAGCAGCGCCTGCTCCTGGCGCGCGCCGGGCGCCTGCTCGGGCAGCGGCGTGGCCACCAGCGCGAAGCCCAGGTACTCGTGCTCCAGCTCGGCCTCGGTGGCCTTGCAGCTGTGGAATTCCTGGCCCGGCATGACGATCTCGCACACCGGGGACTGGCCCCTGGGCGTGTCCAGGCGGCGCACCAGCACGCAGGCGTCGCCGTTGGCCAGCAGCAGGATGGCGGGCAGCAGCAGCGCGTGGATGTCGCCGATGGCGCGCTGCATCAGGCCGGCGTTGTAGCCCGCCGCGCGCATGACGCGCACCGCCTGGTCGGGGTTGAGCAGGCCCTCGATGGGCATGCCGTCCAGCAGCGAGTCGGCCGAGCGCTCCTTGCCGTGGTGGCGGGTCAGGTAGACCATCGAGTGCAGCAGCGCGTCGTGGTCGACGCCGACGGCGTCCAGCTCGGGGATCGCGTCGACTGCGCCTTCGGCCTCGAGGTTCAGGCGCGCGCCCTCCCCCGCCCCGCCGGGCGCGGGGCTGGATTCGAAGTCCAGGAAGGGGTCCTGACGGTTGCTCATGGGACGTCAGTCCTGGGGCATCCGGCAGGCGGGACGGGCGGGCATCGCGGGATTTCCGGTCATGGAAGTTCGGTTCCAGCGATTCTGCGATGCCGTCCAGCGCCGCATTGAGCACATCAGACGGGTCAACCCGGCCCTATTCCTTGCGCCTTGAATGGGAAAAGGCCCCGGAACGCGGGGCCTTTGCTGCTCAAGAACGCGGCCGGCTCAGCGCTTGGACCGCTTGGCGACCGGCTTGCCGCGGGCCGAGGTCTTGGACGCCGGCCCCTTCTTGGCGGTTCGCC
>DATCRO010000753.1:0-2608 GCA_036569025.1 Burkholderiaceae bacterium | reverse complement strand
TCTTTCCCAGGTGTGTAGGGCAAGTTTGACGCATTTCTACTCGTCCATACGCGACGTTTTCGCTGCATCCGGTGGTTAGGCATCAAATTCCGTGAGCGATTCTTTTCCGGTCTGTGAAGCGGTTTCAAGCTCCTGTCGAGCAGCATTAAATGGCAACGACGGAGACCGTTATGGAAGAGATTAATATGGGCAGCTTTCCCATTTGCCTTGATAAATACAGAATCGATTATGGAGGGCAAGCCGGCAACCCGCCGATCGCGTGCCAAGCCCCTGGACATGCGGGTCAGTCGCGGCGAACCTCCCGCTGAGTTCACCTGCGTGCATGCGCCCAGGGATTTGAATTTTCGTGCCCGCCGGATATTTCCCGCGGTTTTGCGAGATGCCGCGGACCAATCGTGGCCGAGCGGCAACGATATTCGAATCGAGTTTTCACGGTGGTGCGTGAACTGCGCGAAAAGTGGAGGAATCCGCTGACTGAACGCTCAACCATGACGTGACGAACGTAACAAAACCTCAGGGTTACTGTTCAGCTGCGTCTTGTTGCATCTTCCCTTATTGTCGAGTAGATGCTACGGTAATATTCGCTCGCCGTTGCAAAGCGGCAACCCATCAGTCGGGCTCGAATATTTTCTCGAACGCGACGCACTCGCTGCTCTGAATCGATACGCCGGCCTGATCGCCCGCGTCGACCCAACAGCGCCTGGCGGCTGGTCCTTCATTGGTCCTGCTGCTTGTCCACACCCGGCGTGCCGGCGTGCTGGCGTGCTGTCCCGGATGCCTTTGCAGGCACTGGCACATCTCGTCCAAGCGCCGACCGCCGATGAACACAGCATCATCGAAGGATCGGTCTTGAATCGTTTTGCCCTGGCTCAGAAGGCCACCCCCGCCCTGGCTCTCTCCGCTCTCCTGCTCGCCAGCCTGACGGCCTGCGGCGGGGGGTCCAGCTCCGAAACCCTGGCGCAGCCCACCGCCGCCTCCGACACCCCTGCCCAGCCGGCCAGCGAGAACGCGCTCGACGACAGCGCCGTCGCCAGCGTGCTGGCCCAGACGGAAGTCCTGCCGGCCTACCACATGGCCCCCGCGCTCCTGGACGAGCCCGCGCAGGACGACGTCGGCGGCACGAACGCCTCGGCGACCGTCGCGCCGAAGACCTTCGACGTCGACGCTGACGATGCCGCGATCGACACGGCGCGCCTGTCGCGCGACGTGCTGGCCCAGCGCATCCTGGAAAAGCAGCGCGCCCGGATCGCCTCCACGGGCGGCGACACCAACGCCGCGCCGCTGACGACCACCATCAAGGGCACCGTCTACACGCCGGCGCAGATCCGCGCCGCCTACGGCCTGTCGCCGCTGCCGGCCGTCGGCACCACGCTGACCGCGGCGCAGAAGGCCGCGCTGGGCGCGGGCCAGACGATCTACCTCGTCGACGCATACCACGACGCCACCGCGCTGTCGGACCTGAACGCGTTCTCGACCAAGTTCGGCCTGCCGACCTGCACGAAGGTCTCGATCACCACCAACGCCAAGCTGGCGGCCGCGCCGTCGAACTGCACGTTCGCGCAGGTCTACTCCTACACCCGCGGCACCGTCACCACCACGGCGCCGGCCTACAACGCCACGTGGGCGCCGGAAAGCAAGCTCGACGTCCAGTGGGCGCACGCCATCGCCCCGCTCGCGCGCATCGTGCTGATCGAGATGCCCAGCGCGATGTCCAACGCCATCCTCGACGCCAACACCCTGGCCCGGAACCTGGGCCCGGGCGCCGTCTCGATGAGCTTCGGCTCGGCCGAAGCCGGCTGGGCGTCGACGACCGACTCCTACTTCGTGGGCACCGGCATGACCTTCGTGGCCGCCGCCGGCGACTCCGGCGCGCAGGTGCTGTGGCCGGCGGTCTCGCCGAACGTGCTGGCCGTGGGCGGCACGTCGACCAACGTGTCGACCACCGGCTCGCGTGTCGAGATCGCCTGGTCCGGCAGCGGCGGCGGCATGAGCGCCTACGAGGCCCTGCCGGCGTGGCAGAGCGGCGTGACGCCGGCCGGCGGCAATGCCCTCGTGCGCCGCGCCGTGCCCGACGTCGCCTTCAACGCCAGCCCGATGACCGGCGAGTACGTCGCCGTCACCCTGCCCGGCAAGGCCACGACCTGGAGCGCCTACGGCGGCACCAGCATCGCCGCGCCGCAATGGGCCGGCCTCGTCGCGGTGGCCAACGCCATCCGCGCGTCCAATGCGAAGGCCGCGCTGGGCGACATCCACGCGCTGATCTACAAGTCGATCGCGGCGGTGCCCGGCACCTACGCCGCGGCCATGCACGACGTCATCGAAGGCACCAACGGCACGTGCGCCACCTGCAAGGCCGGCTCGGGCTTCGACCAGGCCACCGGCTGGGGCTCGCCCAACGCGTCGCAGCTGTTCTCGGTGCTGACCGGCGTGACCAGCACGCAGCTGGCCACGGCCACGGCCCCGACCGTCCCGGGCGGCTCGCTCACCGGCAAGGTCGGCACCGCCCTGAGCCAGTCGCTGAACATCACGGCGCCGACGGGCACGACCACGAGCTATGCGCTCTCGGGCGCGCCGAGCGGCCTGTCCGCCGACAGCACCGGCATGCTCA
>DATCRO010000752.1:0-6217 GCA_036569025.1 Burkholderiaceae bacterium | reverse complement strand
GCGCGGAATCGACCCGCCGCATGCAGGACGCGCTCCAGCAGCTGTGGCCCTATGTCAACGAGCTGTTCGCGGCGGACGCCGTCGATGCCGCCGCCGAGGCCAGTGGCCTGGGGCCGGCCTGGTCTTCGCTCAAGCCGGACTGGGACGCCGCGATGGACGAGGTGCTGGCCGAGGCGCGCCTGGCCCGCCCGAAGGACACCCCTCACGTCTACGCCGGCGTGCGCGGCGTCCACAGCGAGCACATGGGCCATCTGCTGTCGACGATGCAGCACCTGCAGCGCGCCTATCCCGGCGGCGTGTGGTGAGCGCGGCGACCGCATGATCCCGTGACCCTCGCCCGGACGCCCACGCTTCGAGGACATCCATGAATGCCGCCCTGACGCCCTCGCACCTGGACTGGCTGTCGTCGCTGACGCCGGTCGGCCCGCGTGCGGCCTCGTCCGAGGCCACTGCCGGCCCCACCGACCTCGGCTGCGGGCGCCTGTCCGCCGCTTGGGAAGTGCTGTCGCAGGTGCTCGATCCCGAAGTGCCGGCGGTGTCGCTGGTGGAGCTCGGGATCGTGCGCGACCTGGTCGAGACGGCCGATGGGCTGGAGGTGGTGTTGACGCCCACCTATTCCGGCTGCCCCGCGACCGAGGCGATCGAGCAGAGCGTGCGCGATGCGCTGGCCCGTTTCGGCACGGTCACCGTGACGATGCGCCGCGCGCCGGCCTGGACCACCGACTGGATCACCGACGCCGGCCGCGAGAAGCTGCGCCAGTACGGCATCGCGCCGCCCGGGCCGGTCGACGCGGCGCAGGGCGTGCCGGTCCGCATCGTGCGACGCCGCGAGACGCTCGCCTGCCCGCGCTGTGGCAGC
This sequence comes from Burkholderiaceae bacterium, assembly GCA_036569025.1. Taxonomy (GTDB): domain Bacteria; phylum Pseudomonadota; class Gammaproteobacteria; order Burkholderiales; family Burkholderiaceae_C; genus Scleromatobacter. The sequence goes on along the minus strand of DATCRO010000752.1, from coordinate 5,358 downwards.
ACGCGGACCGAGCAGCTGTCGGCCTTCGGCTCGACGGCCTGCAAGTCGCTGTACCGCTGCCTCGCCTGCCGCGAGCCCTTCGAACACTTCAAGCCGATCTGAGCATCGGCGACCTTTCAAGACTCCGAGCCCACGCCATGAGCCTGCATTTCCATCCGCTGCGCCTGCGCGCCAAGCACCAGGACACCGACGATGCCGTCGTGCTGTGCTTCGACGTGCCCGAGGCGCTGCGCGAGACCTTCCGCTTCACGCAGGGCCAGTACCTGACGCTGCGCGGCGACGTCGACGGCCAGGACCTGCGCCGGTCGTATTCGATCTGCGCCGGCGTGGACGACGGCGAGTTGCGCGTCGGCGTGCGCCAGGTCGACGGCGGCGCCTTCTCCACCTGGGTGCATCGGCATCTGAAGGCCGGTGACGAGGTCCAGGTCTTTCCGCCGCAAGGGCGCTTCCACGTGCCGGTGGATCCGTCGCTGGCGCGGCATTACCTCGGCATCGCGGCGGGCTCGGGCATCACGCCCATCCTGTCGATCATGAAGACGGTGCTGGCGCGCGAGCCGATGAGCCGCTTCACCCTGATCTACGGCAATCGCCGGCCGGCGTCCACGATGTTCAAGGAAGAGCTCGAGGACCTGAAGAACCGCTACATGACGCGGCTGACGCTGCATCACGTGTTCTCGCGCGAGCATGTGGATGCACCGCTGATGGCGGGCCGGCTCGACCAGGCCAAGCTGGGCGACTTCCTGCGCGGCCCGGTGCCGGCCGCCGGCATCGACCAGGTCTTCGTCTGCGGCCCGTTCGAGATGAACGAGCAGGCCGAGGCTGCGCTGCGCGCCGCGGGCGTGCCGGAGGACCGCATCCACATCGAGCGCTTCGGCACGCCGGAGATGCAGACCGGCCGCCCGGCGCCGCATGAGATCCATGCGGAGGACGCCGAGGCCGCCAGGGTGGTCGTGATCCGCGACGGCGTCTCGCGCGAGATCGAGTTCCGCAAGACCGATCCCAGCCTGCTCGATGCCGCCGCGCGGGCCGGGATGGACGTGCCGTTCTCCTGCAAATCCGGCGTCTGCTCGACCTGCCGTTGCAAGCTGATCGAGGGCGAGGTCCGGATGGATAAGAATTTCGCCCTCGAGAAGCACGAGGTGGCGGCCGGATTCATCCTCAGCTGTCAGGCCCACGCCCTGACGCCGCGCGTCGTGATCTCGTTCGACGAACGCTGATTCACAAGGAAAACACCCCCCATGGCCCGAGGTCGCGCCCCCGGATTCGATGCCACCCGCGAGGAGATCCTCGCGCAGGCCGCCCGACTTTTCGCCAACCAGGGCTACCCGGCCACCTCGATGAACCAGGTCGCCGAGGCCTGCGAGGTCAGCAAGCCCACGCTCTACCACTACGTGCGCGACAAGCATGAGCTGCTCGCGCAGATCTGCCAGAACCACCTGCAGCACCTGGTCGACCTGGTCGACGAGGTGAGCGCGCAGGGCCTGCCGCCGCAGGAGCACCTGCGCGGCCTGATCCATCGCTTCGTGCAGGCCTATGGCGAGGCCCAGAACGAGCACCGCGTGCTGACCGAGGACCTGAAGTTCCTGGACGACGAGCACCGCGAGCGCATGGTCGATGTCGAGCGCCAGGTCGTCGGCCGCTTCGCCGACGCGGTGGCCGCGGTGCGGCCGGAACTGCGGGGCGCCCATCTGCACAAGCCGCTGACCATGCTGCTGTTCGGCATGATCAACTGGACCTTCACCTGGCTGCGGCCCGACGGCGCGCTGACCTACGAGGCGGTGGCGCCGATGGTGGCCGACCTGTTCTTCGGTGGCCTCGGCGCGGTGCGCACCGAGCCGGTCGAGCCGCGGCCCGCGGCGCAAGCCTCATGAAGGTTTCGCGGCGGAGCATCGCCGCTGGCCCGCGGTGCCCGAAATCCCCGCAGTCCTCGAAGTCCTCGAAGTCCTTGCAGTAGCAGTCCCATTGATCCCGGCGTTCCTGAAAACACATCCGAAGGAGACGACATGAAACGCATCGAGAAGACCCTGCTGGCCCTGGCCGGCGCTGCGCTGATGGGCCTGGGCGGCAGCGCCTGGGCCGACATCAACGTCGGCGTGACCGTGTCGGCCACCGGGCCGGCGGCGTCGCTGGGCATTCCGGAGAAGAACACCTTCTCGCTGATGCCCAAGACCATCGCCGGGCAGAAGTTCAACTACATCGTGCTGGACGATGCGTCGGACACGACGACCGCGGTGGCCAACACCCGCAAGCTGATCACCGAGCACAAGGTCGACGTGGTGGTGGGCTCGACGGTGACGCCGAACTCGCTGGCGATGATCGACGCGGTGTCGGAGGCACAGGTGCCGATGATCTCGATGGCGGCGTCGGCGCGCATCGTCGAGCCGATGGACGCCAAGAAGAAGTGGGTGTTCAAGACGCCGCAGAACGACATCATGATGGCGCTGGCCATCGCCACCCACATGCAGGCGCAGGGCGTGAAGACGGTGGCCTACATCGGCTTCGCCGACGCCTACGGCGAGGGCTGGTATGGCGAGTTCAACAAGGTCGCCGCCAGCAAGGGCCTGAGCATCGTCGCCAACGAACGCTACAACCGCACCGACACCTCGGTGACGGGTCAGGCGCTGAAGATCATGGCGGCCAGGCCCGACGCGGTGCTGGTCGGCGGCAGCGGCACGCCGGCGGCGCTGCCGCAGAAGACGCTCAAGGAGCGCGGCTACCAGGGCAAGTACTACCAGACGCACGGCGTGGCCAACAACGACTTCCTGCGCGTCGGCGGCAAGGATGTCGAGGGCACCTTCCTGCCGGCCGGCCCGGTGCTGGTGGTGGACCAGCTGCCGGCCGACCATCCGGCCAAGAAGAGCGCCAAGGCCTATGTGACGACGTATGAGGGCGCGTACGGCAAGGGCAGCGTCTCGACCTTCGGCGGTCACGCCTGGGACGCGGGACTGCTGCTGGCCGCGGCGATCCCCGAGGCCATCAAGAAGGCCCAGCCCGGCACGCCGCAGTTCCGCGCCGCGCTGCGCGACGCGCTCGAGGGCGTGAAGGAAATGCCGGGCGCGCACGGCGTGTTCACGATGTCGCCCAACGACCACCTCGGCCTCGACCAGCGCGCCCGCGTCATGGTCAAGATCGAGAACAACACCTGGAAATACCAACCCTGATTTCGCGGACGCTCGGCGACTGCGCGGGCCGATCTCGGGCCTGCGGTGCTCGCCGTACGGGAGTACGGCTGCGCGCCTCAGGCCCGACCTCGGCCCGTTCGCTACGCCGCTCGTCCGCGAAATGTCCTTGCGTTTGATGTTGTGAGAATGCTATGAGCGCTACACCCGTCCTTCAGAGTTTGATCGCCGGTCGGTGGATTGGATCGAGCGCCGCGCGCGACCTGCGCAGCGCCATCAACGGCCGGCTGGTGGCGCAGACCCATGCCGAAGAAATCGACTTCGGCGAAAGCCTCGACTTCGCACGCCGCCAGGCGCTGCCCTCGCTGCTCGCGCTCGACTTCCAGCAGCGCGCCGCCATCCTCAAGGCCCTGGCCACCTACCTGCAGGACCGCAAGGAAGAGCTCTACGCGATCTCCGCCCACACCGGCGCCACCCGGCCCGACTCGTGGATCGACATCGAAGGCGGCTTCGGCACGCTCTTCGCCTATGCGTCGATGGGCCGTCGCGAACTGCCGTCCAGCAACATCGTCCACGAAGGCCCGGCCCAGCAACTTGGCAAGGTCGGCCAGTTCATGGGCACCCACGTGCTGGTGCCCAAGCGCGGCGTCGCGGTCCACATCAACGCGTTCAATTTCCCGATGTGGGGGATGCTGGAGAAGTTCGCGCCCAGCTTCCTCGCCGGCATGCCCTGCATCGTCAAGCCGGCCACCGCGACCAGCTACGTCGCCGAGGCCTGCGTGCGGCTCATCGAGCAGTCCGGCCTGCTGCCGGCGGGCGCGTTGCAGCTGGTCATCGGGGGTTCCGGCGATCTGCTGGACCGGCTGGAGGAGACCGATGTCGTCACCTTCACCGGCTCGGCGGACACGGCGGCGCAGCTGCGCGTCAACGCGAACCTGATCCGCCGCTCGGTGCCGTTCAACGCCGAGGCGGACAGCCTGAACTGCGCGATCCTGGCGCCGGACGTGCAGCCGGGCGATCCCGAGTTCGATCTCTTCGTCAAGGAAGTGATGCGGGAGATGAGCGCCAAGGCCGGCCAGAAATGCACCGCCATCCGGCGCGCGATCGTGCCGGCGGCGCAGGTCGACGCAGTGGCCGCGGCGCTGCGCGAGCGGCTGGCGAAGATCAGGGTCGGCGATCCGTCGATCGAGGGCGTGCGCATGGGGGCGCTGGCCTCCAGGGCGCAGCAGGCCGATGTGGCCGAGCGCCTGGCGCAGCTGGCCCAGGGCAACGAGATCGTCTACGGCGAGCGCGACGGCTTCGCGCCGGTGGGCGAGGGCGTCGCTGACGGCGCCTTCTTCGCGCCGACGCTGCTGCTGTGCCGCGACGCGATGCGCAACGAGGCGGTGCACAGCATCGAGGCCTTCGGTCCGGTGTCGACGCTGATGACCTACGGCGACTTCGATGAAGCGCTGGCGCTGGCGGCGAAGGGCCGCGGCAGCCTGGTCGGCTCGGTGGTGACGAAGACGCCGGCACTGGCGGCGCAGGCCGTCTATCACGCGGCGGCCTTCCACGGCCGGCTGCTGGTGCTGGACCGCGACGCGGCCGGCGAGTCGACGGGTCACGGGTCGCCGCTGCCGATGCTCAAGCATGGCGGCCCGGGGCGTGCCGGCGGCGGCGAAGAACTCGGCGGCATCCGCGCGGTCAAGCATTACCTGCAGCGCTGCGCGGTGCAGGCCTCCCCGACGATGCTGACGGCGATCACCGGCGAGTACGTGCGCGGCGGCAAGGTCACCGAGGACGCGATCCATCCGTTCCGCAAGCACTTCGAGGAGATCCAGGTCGGCGACTCGCTGCTGACCCATCGCCGCACGGTGTCGGAGGCGGACATCGTCAACTTCGGCGGCATCAGCGGCGACTACTTCTACATGCACTTCGACGCGGTCGCGGCCAAGGACACGCAATTCGGCCAGCGCATCGCGCATGGCTACTTCGTGCTGTCGGCGGCGGCGGGGCTGTTCGTGTCCCCGGCGCCGGGGCCGGTGCTGGCCAACTACGGCCTGGACACGCTGCGCTTCGTCAACCCGGTGGCGATCGGCGACACCATCCAGGCGCGCCTGACCTGCAAGCGTCGCATCGACCGGGGCAATCGTCCGGACCAGCCGCCGCAGGGCGTCGTGGCCTGGGACGTGCAGGTCACCAACCAGCGCGGCGAGCTCGTCGCCAGCTACGACATCCTCACGCTGGTCGCCAAGAAGGC